>JBBQXF010000108.1:0-15980 GCA_038209965.1 Cytophagales bacterium
CATAACTGTAATGCACGCCAGCAGGATCGCCCACGGAAAGGCAGTGGGTCTTTTTCTGTTGGTCAAAAAGGAGAAAGGAACGCAACAAAGTGGGCTCGCGCTCGGCACTTAGCTCGATCAAGCCGGGCTGGGGCAGTTCGGGCAGGGAGCTTGACGCGTGAAGGGGTACGGGCTTGGTGTTGGGCTTTTGGACAAATAGGGCCAGCCCAGTGGGCGCCCAACTGTCCTGTTTGGTAAATTGGAAAACGAAATCGTGCCCCCCGGCTGTGAGCGGGACTTGCAGTTTCGCGGGCGAGCCGTACAGATAAGTCCAAGACTCCTGCGGCGACACGACTTTGCCGTCAATTTGAAGTTGATAATTGCCGGACAAATAAGCTGTAAAGGTGTAAGTATCGGTGGTGGGTGCATCCAACTTGCCCGCAAACTTGAGCGAAAACTTGTCGGACAAATCGGCCAACCGATAATCGAGGGCCTCGGTTGCGCCCTTGCGAACCAGTTCCTTGGCGGTTATCTTGGTGAAATCTCTTTGGGTGGTTTCGTAGTATTCATAGTTGAGGCCATTGAGTTGCAGATCCAACTCTCCCAACAGACCATATTTCAGGTTCCGAAAAAACACTTGCCCGTGATCGCCTTGGATCATCAAGGGGGCGTGGGGTTTTTCATCCTCGGCCACGGCTGCCCGGGTTGGTCCAGACACGGCCACATTTTCGTGGATCACCACCCCGTTCAGCACCACCTTGACAAACCTCGCATTTTCGGTTTTTTTGCCCGCTTTGTCAAACTTGGGGGCCTGGAACAGCACCACCAAGTGTTGCCACAGCCCAGGAGCCAGCGCGGCATTCACCCGGGCAGGCCGGCCTTCGAAGCCCTTTTTGCCTTCGGGCCGGCGCTCGTCCCAGCGCTCGTAGATGCTGCCGCAGTCTTGGACCGCCAGTTTATTGACGTTCCAACTGTCAAACAACTGGATCTCGTAGCGGCTTTGCAGGTAAATGCCCGAATTGGAGCCTTTGGGAACCATAAAATCCAGCTCCAGATACAAATCGCCGTGCTCAAATTGGCTGAACAAATTAGCTTCGGATTTGTACTGAAATTCTGGGGAAAACAGATTGGCCAGCACCCCAGACCCGGAGGTGGTGGCTAGGCTGGCATCGGCAAATCCCCCGGCTACTTGCCCGACCACCTGCCAGTTTTTGGCGGCAGGGCGGAACCCGGACAAATCTTGCAAAGGAACTGGGGTGAGCGTGTAGAGGTTTTCTTGGGCAGAAAGCGGGGAAATGACCAGCGACAAACAGACTAGGAGCAGTGAAGTTGTGTTCATTAGGAGTGGTAGTTGGATGGCTTTTTTGGCAATCCACCAAGCCAAGTTGGCTTTGCAAATCACTGCCACATAAATACATGTTTTCACTGACAAAACCCTTCCCCCAAATGCAATGCTGGGCCAAAGCGGCCCTACTCGGCTTCTGGTCAAAATTTGAACACCACCCCATTGATCCTCGCTGCTTTGAATGGCTTGGCCAAGCCAAAGCCGCTCAAAAAATAGTTGCGCGAAGTGAAGCCCCGGCCATTCAGATAGACCACCTCAAACTTGCTGGGCCAAAAAGAACAAACTGGGCAATCGTGTTCAAATGTGATCCGATCATTGTTTTTTGCGATGACCTTGATCCGGTCAAGTGTTGATAGACCTTCGCCCACTTTGAGCCCAAAATTGGCCACAATCCAGGGCCGGCCATCATTCAAAGACCCCCGGATGAGGTTTTGTTGCGCATCAATGCGTAAGTAGATCGTTTGTTGGAGCTGTGCCGGATCGGTGCTGGCCTTCTGGTAGGAAGTCAAGACAAAATACTCGCCATCAGCCAATTGGGCTTTGCCCGTCACTTCTAGGTAGTCGTTGTCGTCCACTTTCCAATAATTGCCCACGGCCAGCGGCAAATAATTGGTCGTGAGGGGATCGCAACATTCATCATCTTTGCTCTGGCAAGCGGCACAGATCAGGAAGAGTAAACCGAGCAAAAAGGGGTTTGTTTTCATCGGATGGGAGTTTTGCCCATTACGCATGGGCCAGCGAGCGCGTTGCACCTTGCCCCAATATTTCTTCAACATTTTGCCTTTGGTTACGTACAAAAGCTTACCTTTCCAAAAAAATAATAAGCTAAATGAAAAAGTTCATATTATTCGGCGCAATTGCAATGATTGTCATTGTAGCCAGTGTTTCCACCGTCTCATGTACCCGCATCGATGCCGGGCACGTGGGCATCAAGGTCAATCTTTATGGTGATACCAAGGGTGTGCAGGACATCACCGAAGTGAGCGGCATGGTGTGGTACAGCCCGGTGACCACCGCCATTTATGAGTTCCCCACTTTTGTGCAGCACAAAGTCTGGACGGCCGATATGCAAGAGGACAGCCCAACCAACGAGGAATTCACTGTCACCACCCGCGATGGCTTGAGTTTATCATTTGACGTAGGGCTTGATTATCAGGTAATTCCCAGCAAGGTGGCGGATATTTTCCGTACTTACCGCAAGGATCTGCCCCGAATCACCAATGAGTTTATCCGCACCATGGTGCGCAATGCCTACAATAATGTAGCTTCTGGTTACACCGCCGAAGACATGGTTTCGCGCCGGGCCGAGTATGAAATCCAAGTCCGCAAGAGCCTGGACGGTACCATGTTGAAATCGGGTTTTGAGATTGCCCAGATCGGGATCATTGGCAAAATCAGGATGCCCGCCACGCTGGAAGAGGCCGTCAACTCCAAAATCAAGGCCGTGCAAGATGCCATCCGGGCCGAAAATGAAAAGCAGCGGGTGATTGCCGAAGCGCAGAAGAACATCGAGCAGGCCCGCGGCGAGGCCGAAGCCACTCGCATCCGGTCCGAGGCCGAGGCCAATGCCAACCGCGCCCTCTCTACCACCATTTCCCCACTACTTATCCAAAAATTGTACTTGGAAAAATGGGACGGCAAATTGCCCGTTTACGGCCAAGTGCCGCAATTGTTCAAAAATATCAATTAAGCCATGGCTGGGGCCATTTTACCGGCCTAGGCAATGGTTGGCGCAGCCACTCGTTTAACCAAACGGGTGGCTGCGCTGGTTTTTACCCGAAAATCCCCCATTTTGCCATTTTACTTAGGGTCTGGGCAGGGTACTTTTGTGGAGTCAACCAGTTACTTTATTGGCCGACATCAATAATGGAAAACAGAATCCTCGGCCTGCACCACGTCACGGCCATTTCGGGCAATGCCCAACGCAATTACGATTTCTACACCAAAGTGTTGGGGATGCGGTTTGTCAAAAAGACCGTCAACTTTGACGATCCGCACACCTACCATTTGTACTACGGCGACTATCCGGCTTCGCCCGGCACGATCATGACGTTTTTCCCTTGGGAACACATCACCAAGGGCCGCCGGGGCACGGGCCAGGCCACGGAGGTGGGCTTCTCGGTGCCTGCGGGCAGCTTGGAGTTTTGGCAGCAGCGCATGGAGGCCCAAAACGTGGTTTATAACAACATCGCCGACAAGTTTGGGGAACGCTACCTGACGATCGTCGACCCGGACGGCCTCAAATTGGAACTGACCGAGGCCCAGCCGATTGATGAGCGGGCGGGCTACGCCACCGACGAAGTGGGCGCGGCCAACGGCATCAAAGGGTTTCACCAAGTAACCTTGACCTTGCGGAACATCAAGAGCACGGCCGAGGTGCTGACCGACGTCTTTGGTTATCAACTCGTGAACCAACACGTGAACCGCTACCGTTTCGCGACCGATGCCACCGCCAGCGCGGCCATTATCGATCTGGTGGAAGCCAAGGGCGAGGCGCAGGGAACCGTGGCGGGCGGCTCCGTCCACCACATCGCTTTCCGGGTCCAGGACGATGCCACCGAAATGAAATTCCGGGAGTTGGTTGCCAGCAAGGGGCTGGACATTACGCCCCAGATCGACCGCAACTATTTCCGTTCGCTCTACTTCCGCGAGCCGGGCGGTGTGCTGTTCGAAATCGCCACCGATACCCCCGGCTTTACTGTTGATGAACCAGTGGAATCATTGGGCCAAGCCCTGCAACTCCCCGCGATGTACGAAAAACGCCGGGCCGAGATTGAGAAAGTGCTGCCAATATTGCAATAATGCTTGATCCGCTTTCATTCGGGCAGCCGACCTCACTAGTAGGTTTGCTGCCCAAAAGCAAACTGGCAAAGTGTGTTTTACCCCAATCTGTTTTTGCATGGATTTTCAACCGTTAAAATACCGATTTGTCAAAGCCACCGCCCAAGTGGACGATGCTTCCACCTTGCTCCTGCTGCACGGGACTGGCGGCGACGAGACCGATCTGCTGCCCCTCGGCCAATCATTTGGCCCGGAGGTCAACTTGCTGAGCGTGCGCGGCAATGTCTTGGAAAATGGAATGCCCCGTTTCTTTCGCCGCTTGGCAATGGGCGTTTTTGACGAAAAAGATGTCCGTTTTCGCACCCGTGAACTGGTGCATTTTCTCACGGAACTTGCGGGCCAGTTGGGTTTCAACCCCGCCAAAGTAGTTGCGCTGGGCTACTCAAACGGGGCCAACATTGCGGGCGCGGTGCTCATGCTCCACCCGGAGTGTTTGGCGGGGGCCATCTTGCTGCGGCCCATGCAGCCACTCAACGGGTCGGATTTCGGGACTGGCCGCCCGGTGCCGGTGCTAATGCTCTCGGGGGCCACGGATGGCACGGTGGATCCCGCCGCCACTCGTGCCTACCAAGATTTGTTGGCGGCCAACCAGTTGGTGGTGACCCACCAGCAACTCCCGGCGGGCCACTCGCTCACCCGCGAGGATTTGGCCATCGCGTTGGCTTGGTTCAACGCTAATTTTTGATCGGTGCAGGCTTTTTTCCAATTAATCCGGTGGCTCAATCTGCTCATCGTGGCCCTGACCCTGGCCTTGCTGCATTTCCGGCTCGGCGGCCATTTCGCGGGGCCGGTTTTCTGGGGGCTGATCATTACAGTGGTGGCCACTGCTGCGGCCGGCTATGCCGTCAATGACCTTTATGACCAGGCCATTGATCGGGTAAACAAGCCGGATCAGATGGTGATCGGGCGGTTGATGTCGCCAACGGGGGCCACTTGTGCCTATCTGGGGTTGGTGACCCTCGCCCTGGGTGCGCCCATGCTGTTGGGCCTCAACTTCGCCCAGCTTTTGTTGAAAGCCAGTTTCGTTGCCAACCTCCTGTTGTGGCTCTATGCTGGCTGGTTCAAAAAAACACCACTTTTGGGCAATGTATTGGTTGCGGGGTTGAGCGCAGCCCCGATTTGGTTGCTGGGCCAACTCTACGACCAGCCGCCGGCCCTGATCGGGCTTTTCAGCGTTTTTGCTTTTTTCATTTCGTTGATCCGAGAGATTGTCAAAGACCTCCAAGATCGGGTCGGCGATGCGCAGAATGGTTGCTTTACCCTCGCCCTTTTGCTGGGCGAGCGGGGCACGAAAGGCGTTTTGTCCCTATTGTTGCTGGTTTACACCGTTGTACTGGGACGCCTGCTTTGGCATTGGCCCAATGGATTGTATTTTTTTGCTGCGATTGCCACTTTGCTCGGCGGCCTGGCGTGGCGGCTCTACAGTGCCCACACCCCCGGCGCCTACGGGCTGGCCAGCCGCGATTGCAAGGGAATCATGCTTGTGGGCATGGGCGGCATCTTGCTCATCGGTTAAACCAGATCCGCCAGCCTACCACACGATCAAAAAATAAATTTTTGGTCAACAATATAAAACCGGCTGAACAAAAATCGGTTTACAATTTACCGGAAACCAGCATCCCTGCAATCGGGCAAATCACGCTTGGCGATCACCCAAACCAATTTACCCCCAAATAAAATTGGTTTTTTGCTTTCTTGAAAGTAAATCACTGAAAATTAGGGACATAGCTTTTTTCAATACCCCAAATCATTTTTATGCTGGTATAATCTTGCCATAAACTTGTAATTTGCTGGCCGGTTTAGTGCGTAATGAAATCCCGAAATGGTAAAAAACAAATTGGTAGTACCGTTCTTGAAATGGGTGGGGGGCAAACGACAGTTGATGCCGGCCATCATGGAATTGGTGCCCAAGGAAATGACCACTTATTTTGAACCCTTCGTGGGCGGCGGGGCGGTACTTTTCCACCTTCAGCCAAAAACGGCGGTGGTCAATGATTTCAATACGGAACTGATCAATGTCTATCGTGTCGTCAAGACCAATGTCGATGAACTGATCGTAGATTTGCGAAAGCACTTAAACGAAGAAACCTATTTTTATCAAATCCGGGGGCTGGATCGAACGCCCGAATTTAAGTTTCTGACCGACGTGGAACGCGCTTCGCGGATCATTTACCTCAACAAAACTTGTTTCAACGGACTCTACCGGGTCAACCAGGCGGGGGAATTCAACGCTCCCTTTGGCAAGTACAAAACCCCCAATATCGTCAATGAACCAACGCTCAGGGCCGTCCACCAGTACCTCAATGCCCATGATATCGAACTGCTGAACACCGACTATGCGACCGTGCTGCAACGGGCCAGCAAAAATTCATTTGTCTATCTCGATCCGCCCTATTACCCGCTGACCCCGAGTGCCAACTTCACGGGCTATGTGCAAGGTGGCTGGGACGAGCAAGATCAGATCCGCCTGCGCCAAACCTGCGACGAGCTGCACCAGCGCGGCATCAAGTTCCTCCAGTCCAACTCCGCTTCCAATTTTATCAAGGAGCAATACGGGCATTATACCGTCAGTATGGTCAAAGCCATCCGGTCGATCAATTCCAATGGCGAAAAACGGGGCGAGATTGACGAAGTATTGATCCGTAATTACTAGCCATGGCCCCGGCAAAAAACGACATTGAATGGCAAAAGATCTTTGACAAACACCAGATTGTCGAGACGGTGCTGGCCCAAGGGCGGGCTTACATCAGCTCGACCGAAATCAACCTGTTTCGGGAGGCGCGGTTGATGACCAAATTTGATCACCAGTCGCAATTGCCAGAAATTTTTGTAAAACACAAACTCACGATCCTCCCTACGTCCAGGGGCGGCTACGTGATTGGCAAAATGGTTACTTTTCACCATTTTGAACAATCGGAACCCAAAACCACCAGAATGAACTTCCCAGTCGAGGTGGAAAGTTTGGATCACCGGGACATTACCAGCGAATCAATCGCCATCAACTGCGCCTTTATTGCCGGAATCCTGCACGATTTCATGGGTGAAAGCGACCTTTATCCCACGGTGAGCGGCCGGATGAGTTCTTCGACGTTTGATTATACCATTGATTCGGCCAGTGGCCCGCTTAAAATAGGGATAGAAAATGCTCAATTGGAGATCGACGGCGGCTACGAAGGGCCCCATTCTTTAGCCATTATCGAGGCAAAAAACTACTTATCGAGTGACTTTCTGATTAGGCAATTGTATTATCCATTCCGGCTCTGGGCCAACAAAATCAGAAAAAAAGTAAGGCCCATTTTTCTTACTTATACCAATGGGCTGTTCCATCTGCGGGAATATGCCTTCACCGACCCCAACCATTACAATTCACTTGAATTGGTGCAACAAAAAAAGTATGCGTTGGGCGGGGAGCAAATCAACATTGAAACCATTCAGCAATTATTGGCCAAAACCAAGATCGTGCAAGAACCGGCCGTTCCGTTTCCCCAAGCCAATTCTTTTGCCCGGTTGGTCAATTTGTGTGAGCTTTTAAAACACAAAGAGGAGTTGCCAAAAGTAGACATTACGGCCAATTATGATTTTGACCAACGACAAACCGAGTACTACACCAATGCGGGCAAATATTTGGGATTGATCGCCCAGAAAAAGGAAAATGGGCAAACCGTCTTTTTTCTGACTGACAAAGGAAAGGAAATACTGGACACGGCAATGGTGGATCGACAACTGGAATTTGTCAAATTGATCTTGGCCCATTCGGTGTTCAACCAAATACTAAAAGAGTATTTTGCGACTGGGCAAATGACGAGCAATCGGGAAATTGTTTCGGTCATGAAACTGGCCAATTTGTACAAAGTAGAGAAAGGGGAAACTTTTAACCGGCGCGCCTCTACCGTCAAAGGGTGGATCAATTGGATTTTGGGTTTGATCGAGGAATAGTACCGGCTGATTTACCGGCCCATTGATTGAATCGGGCACCATTTTACCATTGCCCACCCGATCAAATTCTTTTGACTGCCGAACAGCGATCAGGCAAACGGCCCCGCGATGATGTCCAAGTTGACCAGCGCAAGGATTTTGTGGCCGCCGGGCTTGGGCCATCGATGCCGCTACATGATCATGACTTGGGCCAATGATCAGGGGCTGGCCCGCAAGTACAGCACCCGCTTGGGCCAGTTGATCACCACCTGAAAGCGGCGCAGTACGCCCAGCCCCAATCGGCAGTGGACATCGCGCCGGAGTTGGGTGGGCGCATTGGGAACGAACAACTTGCCCAGTTCCAATTGCTTGGTGGTGGCCCAAAAGGTGGTGTCTGGCCCACCTGAGCGCGAGCGCAGCAACAGCCCCGAGTGGTTTTGGGCCTGAATGGCCACCGGAAACTCTGCAGTGAAAAACATCGAGGGCCGGTCTTCATACCAGTCGTTGGGCAGTTTCAGCCCACCGGCAAAACCAGTGGACAACCGGACAAAGGGCTTGCGCGGAAACTGGTTGATGCTGACCTGAAACTTGGGCGTGCGCCACACATCACGGACGAAAGACAGGGCTTCGGCCCCGGCAACAATCTCCGCGAAGGGTCGCTCGTCTGGGGCCAAGATCAGCCGTTGGCCCGCGAAATCGATGTACCAAACCCCGTGCTGCATCAGGTTGGCCCCCAACACACCGTCAACGTGGCGCGCTTGCAGCCAATCGGCCACCGAATCGAGCAGGATACCCACGCCCGTGTCTGTGAAATCGGTGTAAGCCAGCGATACCCGGGGCAAAACCGCATATTGGTCACTCACTAACCGGGCTTGATCATCGAGCAAGGGGAAGCTGACTACTGGGCTGAGGGCGAGTTCGGCCGCCAATTTGGCCGACAGGGCGGTAGGCATTTCGGTGGCCACCACCAGCCTCAACTCCCGCGCCGGCCGGCCAAGGGCTGCGGCCAAGCTGGCCCGAACGACCATCAAACTGTCTTGCCAGACAAAGGGAAGGGTGTCGGTGGGGGCCCGAAACTCCGCCCCCCCGCCGCGCATCAACGTGTTGAGCTTGGCATGCTCCGATTGGCAAGCCGCCAGCCCACTCAGGAGCAGGAGGGCAAATAATCCCCAGCGATTGAAATGTGCGGCCACCTTTGGCTTATTGATATTCGGTCAGCAAGACCCGGATTTCCAAGATCAGGCGATCCACTTCTTCGCGTTTGGTGCCGCTGTAAAACCCCCGGATGCGTTTTTCTTTATCGATGAGCACCAACTTGTCGGAATGGATAAAATCAGTGGCCAGATCCGAAGTGGCCGCCTTGGCCGACACAAAATATCCGCAGCGGGCCAGTTCATAGATGGTGGCTTTGTTCCCCGTCAACATGGTCCAGATCTGGGGATCGGCATTGTAGCGCTGGGCATATTGCTGGAGCACCGCCACTGAATCGTGTTTGGGATCCACCGTGTGCGATACGATCCGGATCAAAGGATTGGCCTTGAACTGGGTTTGCACCCGCGTGAGTTCAGAGGACATCTGAAGACAAATGTCGGGGCAACGGGTAAAAAAGAAATTGGCGATGTAGATTTTACCGGCCAAATCGCGATCGGTAAACTGCTGGCCAGTTTGTGAGGTGAGTGCAAACGCTGGGATTCGGTGCACCCCCTCCACTTGGTTGGTTGGGCAACTGTCCGACTGCGGGTTGAGCACCTCGAGGCCAACCTTGGTCTTCACCGTCCGGATGCCAATAAAAATCAGAATGGCGGGCACAATCAATATGACGGTGGCAATGAGGGACTTCAATACATTACTTTTCATTTGGTTTCGGGTTGATAGGCGAGACAAAGTTAAACCAAGATTAAAATGGATCGGTGTGGTGGCGTAACTTTGCCCAAACAAAACTACCCATGCCCGACCTGATCCGCCTTTTGCCCGATTCACTGGCCAATCAAATAGCCGCTGGGGAAGTGGTGCAGCGTCCCGCTTCGGTGGTCAAAGAATTGTTGGAAAACGCCTTGGATGCGGGCAGCACCAGCATCCGGCTCATTGTCAAAGAGGCAGGCAAAGCCTTGGTGCAAGTAGTGGACGACGGCAGCGGCATGTCCGAAACCGATGCCCGAATGTGCTTCGAGCGGCACGCCACCTCCAAAATCAAATCGGTCGACGATCTGTTCAATCTTTATACTTTCGGTTTTCGGGGCGAGGCCATGGCCTCGATCGCGGCGGTGGCCCAAGTGGAGCTCAAAACCAAACGGCGGGAAGATGGCATGGGGACTGCCCTACAAATCGAGGGGTCGCAAGTGGTGGGCCAAGAGCCGGCAGCCACGCCCGATGGCAGCAATATCGCGGTCAAAAACCTGTTTTTTAACGTGCCGGCCCGGCGCAACTTCCTCAAATCCAATCCGGTGGAGCTGCGCCACATTTTTGATGAGTTTCACCGGGTGGCCCTGCCAAATCCCCAGACCGCTTTTGCCTTCTACCAAAATGAGCTGGAGGTGTACAACCTCAAACCGGGAAAACTGGCGCAACGTATTGTCGCTATTTTTGGCAAAAATTACAAAGAAATCCTGATCACTTGCCAAGAAGAAGTGTCCTCCGTGCGGGTGGCGGGCTACATCGGCAAGCCCGAGGCCGCCAAAAAGACCCGGGGCGAACAGTTTTTCTTTGTCAACAACCGCTACATCCGGCACAACTACCTGCACCATGCCGTAATGACGGCCTACGCCAACTTGCTGCCCGATGAGAGCTTTCCGTTTTATGTGCTCATGATCGAGGTGGATCCGCACCGGATCGATGTCAACGTGCACCCGACCAAGACCGAGATCAAGTTTGACGATGAGCGGACGATCTACGCCGTGATCCAGTCGGCAGTGAAACGGGCCTTGGGCACCCACCACTTGGCCCCCGCCTTGGATTTTGAGCTGGACGTAAACTTTGCCCAGCCGGGCCACCTCAAGCCCGAGGCCGAAGATCGCAGTGTTTCCCAATCGGAATACGATACTTTCCGGCAGTACATTCGCCAGAAAACTGCCCCAGAAAACTGGGAAACCCTTTACCCAGCCCCCCGGACCAATTTGTTCAGGTCCGAAGTGCTGGCCAGTGACCAAACCGTTGAATTGACGCTGGGCAGCGGGGCCAACCAAACCGCGGACGGGGAACGCCCCCAAACGGCGGGCCCGCGCACGTTCCAATTGCACCAGCGGTACATCATCAGCCAAGTGAAATCGGGCATGATGGTGATAGATCAGCAAGCCGCCCACCATCGGATCTTGTATGAACGCTACTTTCACAGCATGGAACACCAGCAATTGGTTCAGCGGGTGCTGTTTCCGCAGCGGCTGAACTTGAGCCCCGCCGATTTTGCGCTGTTAATGGAGATCCAGCCCGAGCTGCAGGCACTGGGCTTTGAGTTTGCGGGTGATCAGTCGGCCCATGCCATCGTGCTCACGGGTGTACCCGCCGACCAGCCCCAAATGGCCGACTTATCGGTGATCGAAACGCTGTTGGAGCAGTTCAAGGACAACAGTGCCCAGTTGCAGCTCAACAACCGCGAGAATGTGGCGGCATCGATGGCCAAGCGAACCGCTATTCGGCCGGGCGCAGTGCTGGAGCCCGTCGAGATGCAACTGCTCATTGACCAGCTCTTCGGGTGCTCCAACCCAAATTACACCCCCGACGGCCGCAAAATCATCACGCTGGTCAACTTGGACACCATCGAGGGGCTGTTTGCCTGATCGCTTTCCGGCAGTCGGTAGTGGTCAATCGATGGTGCTATCAGATTTTGCATTTATTAGCATCCACCTATTGCCCATTGGTCTGGTTATTTTGGTTCTTGATAAACCAAAGATAACCCCCGGCTGTACTTTACAAAAATTGGTGCCGTGGAGGTGTCATTCCCAGCATCAAGCAGTTGCCATTGGCAATGAAAAAGTAAAGGTGCTCCCTTCGCCTTTTGTGCTGTTTGCCCAGATTGCCCCGCCATTTTTTGCCACAATTTCCTGACAAAGCTGTAGGCCCAAACCAGTGCCTTTTTCGCCACTTGTGCCCTGAGTGGTCATATTTTGGTTCTTCTGGAACAATTTGGCGGTTTGTTCTCCTGTCATGCCCACCCCATTATCGGTGATGCTGATTTCTAGGCTGGTCAGTCTTTGTTGTGTGGCCACTTTGATTTGCCCACCCTCGGGCGTAAATTTGATGGCATTGTTGATCAGGTTTCGCAACAACAAACGGAAATGGTTTTCATCTGCCCACACAAATACGCCCCCTGGTACATTCGCGACAAATGTAATATTTTTTGCTTTTGCAACTGCGGTAAAAAGATTGATGTTTTCACCTATTATTTGTTGAGTGTTTACTTGTACAGGTTGTGCATTGATGCCGTTCATTTGGGAAATGGACCACTGCAACAGGTTGTCAAGGGTGTTTTGCACGTTTTTGACATTGCTATAAAATACGGGAAGGTGCGTTTGAAATTCGTCGGTTGAAATCACCCCCATTTGCATCAAATTCAAAAAACCTTCCAAGGAAGCAACCGGGCTGCGCAGATCATGCCCCAAAATAGCAAATAATTTATCTTTGCTGTTATTGGCTTCCGTGAGTTGTTCGGCTTGTAGAGAAATAATTTCTTTTACTTTTATCGCTTTTCGCCTAGATTTAAAAATAAAATACGCAAAAATTATCACAGCTAAAAGTCCTGCCACTACCAAATAATTGATGTACTGCTGAAATTTTTTTGCCCCTTTTTCTTTCTCTATTTCTAATTCTTTTGCCTTGCTTTCTGCCTGCAATTTCTGTTCATTTACTTTCAAATTATTTGCCAAAAGTTGTGTTTTTTGGGCAAGTGCAGTAAGGCTGTCTTGCTTGCGTTTGTCTTGTTCGTGGCGAGCAAGGGCAAAAAGTATGTCTGCTTTTGCTTGCTGTTCTATGGCAAGTTTAGCGTTTTTTTGGCGTTCTCCTTCTATCCGTTGCAGTTCCAAATCTTTGGAAAGTACCTCTTGTTTTTGCCTGTCCAATTCTTTGTCTTTGGCAAAAATGGCTATTTCTTTTTCCTTTTTCTCTATTTCTGCCTTTGCTTCCAAATTGGTAATCGCCTTTGATTTATCTACATTAAAAAGGCTATCGTTGCTTTGTTTATACAATTCGTGGTATTCCAATGCCTTTATGTAGTCTCCTTTGAGTTTATAGCTATTGAAAAGTATTTTACTTGCTTCGCCTACTTCTTTGAGTGCCTTGATTTCTTGGGCAATTTGCAGGCTTTTTTGGGCATATTCTATGCTTTTGTCATAGTCTTTTTGTTTTTGATATACTGCTGCTATTCCATTTAGCGAATAGGTTTTGCCCCATTTATCCCCTATTTCTTCTCTTATTTTGAGGCTTTTTTGCTGGTATTCCAATGCCAAAGGATAATTGCCTTGTTTTTCGTAAATATTCCCTATATTATTCAAAGCCAAGCCTATGCCTCGTTTATCGCCTATTTCTTCTCTTATTTTGAGGCTTTTTTGGTAATATTCCAATGCCAAAGGCTCATTGCCCTGATTTCGGTAAATATTCCCTATATTATTCAGAGAGTATGAAATGCCTTGTTTATCACTTATTTCTTCACTTATTTTGAGGCTTTTTTGGTAGTATTCCAATGCCAAAGGATAATTGCCTTGAACGTTGTAAATAAGCCCTATATTATTCAAAGAGTACGAAATACCTTGTTTATCACTTATTTCTTCTTTTATTTTCAGGCTTTTTTGGTAGTATTCCAAAGCCAAAGGATAATTACCTTGATTCAAGTAAATATTCCCTATATTATTAAAAGCACCGCCTATACCTCGTTTATCTTGTATCTTCTCAAAAACAAACAATGCTTTTTGAGAGAAACCAAGTGCTTCAGGGTAATTGCCTTGATTCAAGTAAATATTCCCTATATTATTAAAAGCTGAACCTATGCCTTGTTTATCACTTATTTCTTCTTTTATTTTGAGGCTTTTTTGGTAGTATTCCAAAGCCAAAGGATAATTACCTTGATTCAAGTAAATATTCCCTATATTATTAAAAGCACCGCCTATACCTCGTTTATCTTGTATCTTCTCAAAAACAGACAATGCTTTTTGAGAGAAACCAAGTGCTTCAGGGTAATTGCCTTTTACCCAATTTCCTGTACCCATCCTAAGTGATGCCCAGCCTTTCCCTTTGTCAAAGCCTATTTTTTCACTTTTTTCGAGGGCTTGGGTAGCAAGGGCAATACAAGTATCGGGTTTGCTAGTGCGATATTCATAAGCAATATCGCACAAAGCCATGATTTTGGTCGTGTCGTGCTTGGCGGTGTTAAAGACTGTGCTTAGGCTGTCTATGAGTTTTTTGTTTTGGGCGTGGGCATGGGTCGTAAGCCCAAAAGTAAGTGCGACCAACAAAAATAATTTATTTGCCATATTGAGCTCTTTTTTACAAAAATAGCTCATAATCATTTCACTCCCAAAACTAAAATATCATTCACTTGGTCTTTGCCTCCGTTTTGCGGTTACCAGTGCCCTCCAGACAACTTCCCCCCCCTTTTATGGTAGCACTTTGCCCCGGTTCCCAAGATGAAGATAAGGTTCCTCGCTTTGCCCGCCCACTCAAGCTCGCAAAGGCGTTCAACCGAAACACCGGTCAACTCGTTTCCCTTTATACTTGGACACCGAGGCATCTTGCTGGAGTATTGCCCATCGGTCTGGTTATTTTGGTTTTTGATAAAACCAAGGATAATCCCCGGCTGCATTTCAAAAAAATGGTACTGTAGATGCTTTAAGATGGTGAAATGCACCCATCGAGACCGCTTAAATTACATCAGGCAAAGCTGGTTAATTGTTTGGGGGTTGATAAGCCTGAAGCCTAATTCTTGGTTAAATCAGATCTTATTAAGGAATAAAATCTGATATGTAGATTTCTTGTGAGAATTGAATATCTGGTTACTACGCCCACTTTCGATCCCACAAAATCACAAATTGATAGTTTGGGCTTTCACCCGCCAAATGTCGTATCCAATTGAACGCGTTCAGCTAAGATCTTTGTCTTGTTTACTTTTCTATTATAGTCCCAGATGATCCAAGTAATGATTGGCTGGCCGATTGCAATTGGAATAATGAGCAACAAGACTTGTGGCAAAAACGGAAACAGTTTGGAGTTGTTCACTAAAAATGCGGTCAATGCTGCAATAAAGCCGTGCGACATCCTGAAAATGTGAATGAAAAGCCAATAGAATTTATTCGTCGGCTTTTTGATGTAATTGTACAAGTCAACTCCGCAGCAATAAAGCCCAATCGTCGAGAACGCAAAAAGTACGATAGAAAAAAACAGGTCAGTATTTAAATTGGTGATTCCCAAAAAGACAAATACAAACGAGGTCAACAGCATGCCAATGGTCAAAAGCCAATCCATTAGATGTGGCTTCTGCCCCTTATTGAGGGTCTTGATAAATAATATTCGGTAACCGGTCGCTGCTTGATAAAAGCTAATGATTGCGATTGGAATAAAGATGTGGAGTTCTGGTTTGAAAATACCGGCATTGAGTCCGAGCAAGGTCGTTACGGCCATAGACCAAAAAAACACTTTTCCCGAAAGTCGGTGCGTTGTTTGTCCTTTTTTTGCGAGCATGGCCACGAGTCCTCCGACTAAAGTCAAACTTCCCGCAATGATGTGAATTGGTTTTAAGAGGTCTAAAATAATCATACGTCATGTTTAAAGGTTTGAAAGGGTAGTTAATAGTCTAAACTTGATTGGTGAATGTCAACAGGAAAAGTTGTTTAAGGCCATGTTAACTTCTGAATTGTCAATTAAAAAGTGCAGTTAGCCAGTTGATCAATTGCGAACAAGTTTCTTGATCAGTTGTCAG
>JBBQXF010000109.1:0-15787 GCA_038209965.1 Cytophagales bacterium
CCCGGAGATGGTTTGGGCTTTGAGCTCGCCCTGCCAGCCCCGGTAATAGAGGGTTTCCTGAAACTCTTTGGTTTCGCCCCCGGCGGTCAGTTTGGGGTCAAATGCGCCCCGGGCCAACCGGATTTCTTGGCGGGCCAGATCGCTCAGCAGTTGGGCTTGCTTCACTAACGGGTGGCCCACGACCAGTTGTTGGTAAAAATCCTGTATACCATACACCACTTCTCCGGCTTTCTCTTGGGCCAAGGATTGGTGGATAACAATACACAGAATGGCAACGAGGGCAATTCTCATTGTGGTGTAGATTGGGTTAAGTAGTAGGTTGCCCCGGATTGACGGGATAAATTGGCTATTTCTTGGGTTTGCTGCTCGTTTCCTCGGGCGCTTCTTTCAAACTGGCCGGGAAACCGTTGAGCTGCCGCCAAATCTCGTACCAGATGGGCACGTCGTCCAGCATGGCCCAGCCATATACCGATGATCCTTGGCGCAATTGCACGGGCCAGAGCGAGTCACCAGCTCTCGGGCTGACCAGCAGGCGATATTTGCCCGCTTTGCTGTCCACTGCATCGATGACCGAGATCGTGCCCCCAAAAGTACCCACGGCCACGTTGGGCCAGCCCGAAAATTGGAGCGCGGGCCAGCCGTCAAATTCTAACCGTACCTCCCGCCCAATCGCCAGCAGGGGCACATCCATTGGCTTGACGTAGAGTTCTACCGCTACCGAGGGATTGGCGGGCATTACCGTGACGACGGCCTCTTGCTCTTTGATCGTTTCGCCAATACCGGCCTTGAGAGCCTTGACCACCATGCCGTGTTGCGGGGCACGGAGCACATACTGGTCGTTGCGGATGGTCATATTGGCCCGCTCATTGCGGAGTTTGGCCAGTTCGGTCTGTCCGTCGGCCACACTGGCCCGGGCCGCGTTCACGTCAGACTGGGATTTGGCAATTTTTTCGCGATATTCGGCCTGTTTTACCGTCAATTCTAGTCGGGCATTGAGGTATTCTTTCCGGGTCTGAAGCAGTTTGTTTTCCAAGGAAACGATTTTGGCGTTGGTTTCCTGAAATTTGGCTTTGCGGCTCTCATAGGCAATGAGCGACATCAGCCCTCTGTCATATTGGTCTTTGCCCACTTCAGCCTGCCGCTGCACGAAGGCGAACTGGTTTTTTTCGGCTTCCAAATCGGCACTATCGCTCACGACCTTGGCCCGGGTTTGCAAGATCTTGTTCTGCTGCTGAGCCAGCAACAACTGGAGGGATTGCTCCAGGGCCGCTGTCTGGTTCTGGTAATTGGCTATTTTGGCTTCGTAAGATTCAATTCCGTCTTTTTTGCCCTGGATCTGTTCGGCCAAGCGGGTAAGTAGCTGGGGATCAAAATATTTTTCTTTGATCTCGTCCAGAGTCAGGATGGTGTCGCCTTTGAGCACATTTTGTCCTTCGCGCACATACCACTTCCTGATCCGCCCAGCAATGGCCGATTCCACCGTTTGGGGCCGGTCTTGGGGGGTAAGCGCTGTCACGCTGCCCTCGGCGGTAATGTTTTGTTGCCAAGGGAGAAAAATTACGACAAAGAACAAGATGCAAAACCCAGTGAGCCAGTAGCGCAGCACGCGGGCTGCCTTGGGCGTGTTGAGCACCTCCGAAGAACTCATGAGCTCTTTGATCAGATCCTGTTCGACGGGGTTGTGTTTAGATACGTTTAGCATGGTAGTGGTTTGTTCAATTTTCAAAAAGCGTATCGCGAAAAGCTTGGTCTTTTATCAATGTTTCATAAGGTGCGTCCCCGATCACTTTTCCGTCTTTCATCAGCACCACCCGGTCCACGGTTGAGAGCACCAGCGGGTCGTTGGACACCATGATGAGCGTCCAAGGATTACTGCGGTCCATCAGAAAGTTGAGGAGGCGCAGCCGCTCATCTTTCTGGAGCATGTTCAGGAAATCGGGCAGGATGAGCACTTGGGGGCGCTCGGCAATGCACCGGGCCAGCGTCAGTTTAACGTGCATACTGCTGGAAAAGGTTTTGGCCCCGGCAGTCAGTTCGGTTTGCAAGCCTTTTTCCATCTTGGTCACGGTGTCATATAAGCCCACGCTCTCCAAGGCCCAGATGGCATCTTGGTAGCAGACTTCGGATTTGCCCATGGTGACGTTCTCCAATACAGTGGCGTCAAAAATATCTTCCATAGCAAAATTGGCCCCGATCGCATCGCGCAAGTTGGTCACGTTGATGTCGCGCAGGGAAAGGTTGTTGAGCATCAAGGTTCCTGTGTAATCTTCCAAGATTCCGCACAGCACCTTGACAAAAGTGTTTTTTCCCGAATTGTTGAACCCGGCCAGGGCAATCCGTTCCCCAGGCTTGATGTCCAAATCGATCCCCCTCAGGGTGGCCCCGTTGGTGTGTGGGTATTTGTATTGTAAATTTTTGGCCACAATGTGCCCACCAGTTGTGGTGTTTTTGGCAATGGCAATTCCCCCTTTGCGTTCCAGCGGGATGTCGGTCACGTGCCCGATCTTGTCCACGGCGGTTAGGGCATCGTAAATATAGCTCATGCTCAAAATCACCTTTTCCACCGCCCCCAAGATCAAAATGATCACTACTTCGGCGGCCACGAATTGCCCAATCAAAATCTGGCGGTCGATCACCAAAATAGTGCCGATGATGAGCAATCCTCCGGTAATGAGGGTTTTAAAGGCAATGATGTTGGCAAACTGGGTCATCAGCACCTTAAAGTGTTTCTTGCGGTAATACAAATAATTGTTGACCAAGTTTTCGGTCTTGGTCAGGGGCAGGCTGGTGTGCCCCGCCATTTTGAAAGCCTCGAGCGAGCGGGCTATCTCTTCCAGCCAATGGACCACCCGGTACTTGTACTTGGACTCGATGAGGCTGGTTTTGAGGCCCTCGGGCCCGGACAGGTAAAAGATCACCCCCAATATGACCAACAAAAATATCCCAAAAATGATAAAGAAGGGGTGGTAAAACGACAAGAGAATGATCCCGAACACGATTTGTAGTATCGCGCTGGCCAGTTCAATGAGGATCTTGGGCAAACTTTTCTGGATGGTAATCACATCGAAGAAGCGGTTCATCAGCTCCGGGGTGTAGGAATTGAACACCGACTCGGCCCGCAAGCGCGGCAGGCGGTAGGCAAACTCAAAAGCTGCTTTGACAAATATCCGCCGCTGGATGATCTCGACAATGTGGTACTGCAGGATTTGTAAGCCGCCCGCCCCCATGATCCCGATGATGACAAAGGCGATGATCAAGACAATGGAACTGAAAATGACCCCGCCCGAAACCAGCTCGATCGTGGCTTGGATGCCCAAGGGCAGCGTAAGGCTAATGGCCGCAATAATGACCGCGTAAAAGTAGATGTACCAGATGTCCTTTTGCTCCATGGCCAGCAGGTGCAGCAGTCGGTCAACCGGGCTGGCCGGTTTTTCTTTGCTGTCGGCTTGGCTGCTGACCAGCGAGTTCATGGGGAACGGGGTCAGGTACACCACTTGCCCCTCTGCATCGGTCACCACCGACTCCAACAGGGGCATGGCATCCGCTATTTTTTCCTCTATTGTATCGCTTGGATAAGCGTAATAAACGAGCTGCCCCTCTTCATCTTTGGCAATGATGAGCGGCAGCGTTTTGTCATTTTGCCGAAAAAACAGCAGGATGGGCACATTAACGAGCGCGATGAGTTCAGGCAGTCTTTCCTTGGCCACTTTGTTGCGCAGCAGGGCCAGATCCATGGATTGGCATTTATCGGTCAGGCCATCGATAAAGGCTTCCGTATTCTCTTCATAGTTGTGGGTGTTTTGGTACTCATCGGTGAGGTTGAATGGTTTGGAGCCATGACTGATCAGCCCAGCTAGTCGTTTGGTAATGGGCACAAACTGTAATGCTCTCATACAGGAATAGGATCGGTCCAGATAGGGTTTATGGTGCAGCGGCTATTGCCTCATCAATGGCTAGGCGATGCTTTTTTGGGTGAACAACGCGGCAAAATACTAGTTTTGCCACCGAAGTGTGCCAGTTAAACCAAATTCACTGGCTTTTGATTGCGGCAAAGCCTTTTTTTTGTCGCTTATTTAGAATTTTTCTAAGCCATTACCGATAAGCGCCGGGAAAGGTTGTGGCTCAGTGCTTGGATTTAAGAAAAATTAACGCGGGAATGAGCAGATCGATGAATATTTTACTCATTGGGTGACAGCATTTTTGCGAAAAATTCCTCAACTCAGCCGCTTTCGCACCGCAAAAGCTTGAAAAGGTTGCTGGATGAACAACCGATCCAGTTCTTTTTGGCTGAACCCATTTTGGCGCAACAATGGCAGGAAATGATCGAACAGATCGGTGTAGCCCGCAAATTTGCCGCCTTGGGCCTCCCCGACATTGTACCAGCCCGAATCTTGTGAAATGAGTGCCCGGTGCAACAATTTTTCCCGCTTCATATCGAGGAGAAAATTCAAGTGCTGCTCTTGGGCATCAATGGCCTGGTAGGCCGGGTGCATCCCGTCAAATTCTACCCAGGCCCCTGATCGGGCAGCGGCCAAGTGCAGTTCTCGGCGCGGCTCGTTTTGGGCGTGGATCCAGATATAGGCCGATGGGGCCACGCCCAAGCCCTGGATGATCTGCAATGCTTCCTGCGCCACGCCCTTGCCACAGTGCATCCCAATGGTGAGGCCGGTTTGGCGGTGGGCCAGGGCCGCGGCCCGTACCGTTTTCTGCTGGGCTTCGGTCAGGGGCCCATCATCCGCCCCGATTTTCATGAAACCTGGGCGGATGCCCGTGCCATCGATGCCCTCTTCCCATTCGCGCACCCAGCGGGCGGCCAATTGCTCGGCAGTCTCGGTGAACACTTGCGGCGGCAAGAACTTCTGGCCCGCCGCACCGTAATAGCCCGTATTGGTAATGATGTTCAGGCCACTGGCTTGGGCCAGACGCTGCAACAGGGCCACGTCGCGGCCAATGTAGTTGGGGGTGCAGTCGATAAACGTATTGCCACCCTTTTGTTTAATGGCCAGTAACTTGGGCAGGGCCAACTGGAACACCTCTTCGGCATGGTAGCGGCCCGGCCCGATTTGGTCTGCCCCCACAAAATCAACCATGACGTGCTCATGGGGCAGGACGAAGCCCATTTGCCGGCGGGTAAGCCAGCCGCGTACCCCCATTGCCCGGGGTGGGGCGGCCCATGCGGTTTGTGGCAAAAGCCACGCCCCAAGCGCAGCAGTGGTTCGGAGGATAAAAGATCGGCGTTTCATTGGTGAAATTTACGAATCAGTGGGCAAATAGGCTAAAAAAAGTATTTTCGCAGACATGGTGATCAATTTTGAAGAAGTTGATTGGCTGTTTTGCCAGTTTTCGGCATTTCTGGAGCCGGAGAAAACGCGCTCCCTGACTTTCTGATTTGTGCCAATGATCGATTCACTCCCTCCACATTTAGTCGGAGTGCAGCGATCAAGTAAAACAGTTAGCGACAAGCCAATTTGCACTTATTTATACCAAAGTAAAAATAATTTTGGAAATTTTTATGATTGATTGACTTGATTTTCAATAATTTGCTTTTCTAGGTAGTAGAAAGTCAATTTTGAGTCAATATGATTTTTTTAATAAATACAGTGTTTTTATTATCAACTAGTAATTTCTATGGATATTTTTTGCACTGTTAACTCGCCCATGTCACTTACTTCCATGAAAAAGGCTATCGTCTTGATTTTGGGGATGTTTTTTCTTCAAACTGCTCAAGCCCAGCCCTCTTGGGCCGAATTATTGGTTACTTCTGTCCGAACGGGCGATACCGAAGTGTTCAGCATTGACCCTCTGACGGGCAATGCTTTCAACCTGAGCCAATCGCCCAAGTCGGAGGATCGGTATCCCGCTTGCTCACCTGACGGCAAAAAGGTGGTTTTTACCTCCAATCGGGCAACTGGCCAGACTTATGATCTCTACTTGGTAAACCAGAACGGCCAAAAATTGAAGCAACTGACCTCGCTGCCCACTGGTTCGGTGGCGTACTGGGCCAGTTGGACCACCGATGGCAATTACATTTACTTCAACGAAGGCGGCACTGGTGCTGTTTATCGAATTCGGCCCGATGGCATTGGCTTTCAAAAGGTGGCTGATGGCCGCGACGGTAACATCTCGCCCGACGGCAAGAAAATAGTCTATACCCAAAAAGGCAGCAAGGGGTTTGGTGTCTGGGTGATGAACGCCGACGGCAGCAATCCACAGCAAATTATCCCCGATGAAAGTGAAATTGGGGGCATTGCCCCAGTCTGGCCGCCCGGTGGCAGGCGCATTGCTTTCTCTGGGCAGGCGGGCGAACCTGCCGAAATATTTATCTGCAATGCGGATGACAGTGGGCTGGCCCAAGTAACTGACCTACAAAAAATCAGCAGTTCGCCCGCGCTCTCGCCCGATGGCCAATACCTTGCTTTCCGGGTCAGTGATGTTGCTTACTGGCGCGACGAACAAACCCGAAACAAAGCCCACACCGAAAAATTGGCGGATAAACGGCCAGTTTATTGGGTCAAGCTGGATGGGAGCGGCGTGGGCGAAATTGAGGTGCTCCATTACCAAGGTGCGATTGACGACAGCCGGGCCGAGTGGCAACCTTACCAAAAATAGTAAATCCCTATCCAATGCAAATCAAACAAATAAGCGTTCTAGTCTGGTGGTGGTGGTGGATCGTGCCAGTGGTGGCAGCCCAACCGGGCACGTACTTGCCGGCCCAAATCAACAAAGAAATTGGCAGTTTAATGGCCCTGCCCGAACTGCGGGGCGCATCGTTGGGCGTGTATGTGGCATTGGCCGCCGGGGGCCGCCCGCTCGTGGCCCTAAACGAAAACCTGAGCCTTGCCCCGGCCTCTGTCATGAAATTGCTCACCACTGGGGCCGCGCTGTCAGTCTTTGGCGGTAGCTACCAATGCCGCACCACCTTGGAGCATAGTGGGGAAGTGGACATGAAAGGCACACTCCACGGCGATCTGTACATCCGGGGGGGCGGCGATCCAACTTTGGGGAGCAAAGAGCCCGAAAAACTGATGGCCAATTGGGTGCTGGCCCTCCAGAAGGCGGGCATCAAACAGATCAACGGGGCCGTGGTGGGCGACGGCAGCCTGTTCGGTGCCGACAACACCCCCGGATCTTGGACGTGGATCGATCTGGCCAATTACTATGGGGCCGGGGTTTCGGGGCTTTCCTATCGCCACAACCAGTTGGATGTGATTTATCAAGCGGGAGCCAAAGCTGGCGAAGCCACTAAGATATTGCGCACCGATCCTGCCGTGCCCGGCCTCAACTTAATCAACGAGG
The DNA here is from genome assembly GCA_038209965.1 of Cytophagales bacterium. Taxonomy (GTDB): domain Bacteria; phylum Bacteroidota; class Bacteroidia; order Cytophagales; family Thermoflexibacteraceae; genus JALONO01. The sequence continues at coordinate 7,297 of JBBQXF010000109.1, forward strand.
TGCGCACTGGGGCGGCTGAATCGGGCGATGAGGCGTACCTCTATGGCGCGCCCTACACCTACCTGCGCTACGTGAGGGGCACGATCCCGCCCAGCCGCCGCCCATTCCGGGTGCGGGCCGCCCTCCCCGATGCTGAACTTCAGTGTGCTACGGAACTGCGCGCTGCCCTGCAAAAAAACGGGATCGCGGTGGGCAAAGCTGCTACCACCGTGCGCTTCATGGCAAGTCAAGGCCAAACGCCCGCCGCCAAACGTCGCCAACTGGTCGTCCATCTCTCGGCCCCGTTGCGCGAACTGGTCAAAACCACCAATGTCAAGAGCTTTAACCTTTATGCCGAAAGCTTTTTTCGGCTGTTGGGCCAACAAAAATTTGGCAAGGGCGATCAAGAAAGTGCGGCCAAAGCTTTGCGGGCTTTTTGGGAAAGCAAGGGATTGGATCTAGCGGGCTTTTTTATCGAAGATGGTAGTGGGCTATCACGTTTCAATGCTGCCACCCCTCGGCAGCTCGCCGAAGCACTGCGGGTGCTTAAAACCAGCCCAACTTTCAGTGATTTCTATTTTTCGCTTCCCTTGGTGGGCAAAACTGGCACAGTGGCCAGCTTTGGCAAAGGCACGCGGGCAGCCAACAACGCCCGGCTCAAGAGCGGCTACCTGACCCGGGTGAAAAGCTACGCTGGCTACCTCAACTTGGCCACTGGCGAAACCATGATAGCGGTGGTAGTGGTAAACAATTATGACGGCAAGGACGAACTCATGACCCAACGGCTTGAAAAAATAGTGGGTCTGGTGGCGGCCATGCGCCTCCGCTGATGGTGGTCTGGGCTTGTCCTTGCCGTCATTTGGGATTACTTGGCTATAAAAATGAAATCGCTGCCCGCTTCGTTGTCATCCAGCTCGCCGTAACGTGGCCGAGGGGTGATGCGCTCAAAGTAGGGGATAATGTCATCGATGGTCAACACTTTGTCGCTACCGCCGTAAGTCCGCAGGGCCTCCAGAAAATTGCGCACAAATGGGGAATGTTTGCCCGCTTGGCCGTCAGATACGTATTCTTTGCCGCCCGAGGTAAGGTATCGGCGGGTTTTGAAGCGCATCTTACGGGCAATCAACTCAGCCGTTGATACATTGTCAGCTTTGGCGGCTCCCCGTTTGGCAATGAGTGGATCGATGGTTCCGCCAAAGCAGACATCCATGACCAAAAAGGTGTGTTTGCAGTTGATGTTGTTGACCAGTGAGCGCATTTGCACGTGGGGCAAATAGGCACTAAACGGATCGGCGTCGCGTACCCCATCGGTAGGGACAATAAAGCCCTCCTTGTATTCGTCATCAAAATAACCGTGTCCAGCCACGAAAATAAACAATTGGTCGTTGGTCTGGTAAGTCTTTTGCGCATACTCCCGCAACTTGGCGATGATTTGGGCCTTGGTCGGGTTGGTTATCATTTCAGTCTGAAAGTTATAATAATCACCCAACTCGCCCTTAACAGCTTTTACGTCGGCAATGGGGTTGTTGAGCCGTGACCAGCCCCGATCCATGTATTCGTCTGTACCGATGAGCAATGCGTAGTTTTTGCCCATGATCGAGGCGTTCTGACCTATGGCTGATTCAGTGGAAGGCTTGGAGGCTGGTGGGCTAATGGTCAGTTGCTTCTCGGTGGAATTTCCCTTAAAATCGGTGGCCACCACAACTACTGTGGTACGGTTGCCCACTTTAACTTTGCTGTCAAACTCCCCGCTGTTGAGGCGAGCTGCTATTCCATTGATCATCACACTGTGCACCCCGCTTTCGTCGGTGGCTTTGCCAGTAATGGTCACTTCTTGGTCCAAGGTCATGATTTCCATGCCCCGCGTCAGTACAGGCGCAGTGATCTCGATCTGCGGGCCTTTGGTATCGATCTGTGTATTAAGGGCCGCCTTGGCCGACTCCAGCCCCAGTTTGGCGGGGGGATGTTCCGGATCAAGGCGCAGGGCTCGTTCAAAATCCCGGAGGGCCGATTGGGCATCGTTGAGCCGCATTTTCACTTGCCCGCGCTGGCTATAGCTCCATTTGCTGATTCCCAGCTCAAGGGATCGATCCAGATCGGCCAGGGCTTCTCTGTGGCGGCCCAGCATCAATTTGGCCCAGCCCCGGTTGTCATAGGCCAATTTCATGTTGTGGTCTATCTCAATGGCACGGTCAAAATATTGGATGGCCGTTTCGTACTCACTGCGCTCGCCAGCCTCATAGCCTTTGTCATAATACTCTTTGGCGGAGAGCATTGGCTTTTTGTTCACTTTGCCTTGCCGCTGGGCCACCATCAACTGCATCAACTGGTTTCTATTGTTGATCGCGGTGGAATAGTTGGGCAATATCTCAATGGCCTTGGCGTAGTGCTCAAGTGCCTTGTCATATTGCCGCAATTTTTCATACGCTGCCCCGAGGTCGTTGTGGCACTTTCCGGGTTCGGGATTGCGGGGGTTTTTGATTTCTTGCAAGTAATCGGCCACCGCATCTGTATAATAGCCCAACTGGAACCGGGCATAAGCCCGGCCCGAAAACACCCCGGGAAAGCTCTTGGCGGTTTCGATTACTTTGGTGAAATCCCTAGCGGCTTCGTTGAATCGGGTCGTGGAGATGTAGCACCAACCCCGGTTGAAATAGGCATCCTCATAAGCTGGGTTCTTACCAATGGCCGATGTGTAAAAAGTGATGGCGCCATTTAGATCCCCGTCATCTTCCGCATCGAGAGCTTTGTTGAAGAATCCGGTCGCCGTATTTTGGGCCAAAACGCCGAAAGAGGGCAGTAGAAAAAGTAAGGCAAGTAATTTCGTACGTAAAAGCATAAAGGGAAAGGTGGTTTTGGGGTTTACAACAACACTTGGAAAACGAATTCACCATATTGCCGCGATAATGTGAGCTTTTTGGTTCACTTTTTTTAAACGGAGACGATGTATGGTGATGAGATTAATCGAGTAATGCTATCGGCTTTACCGCCGCAATTCTTTTACCGCTTTTGCGCAGGTATGGCAATGTTCCTTTGTTTTTAAGGCCAGCTACGATATATGGCAGGCAGATGGAAATAAACGGGGGATAAGAAACTTAATTCTCGCTGGAGTACGGTTCTACAAACAATGTTTACAAATTCCTTGGGCCAATAGATCCAGTTTGACAAAATGATATTCTGGCGGGAGCTGAATGGCCGGGAACGGCACAGTGTCCAAGCAGAAGGTCTTGCCACATTTGGTACAACTGAAATGGATATGCTGATCCTGGTGGCGGTGTTCCTGACAATTGGAGGTCGGGGAACAAATGGCAAACTTCATGGCCCCAGAATCGTCGATCACCCGGTGGATCAGTCCCTGCTCTTCGAACGACTTCAAGGTGCGGTAAATGGTCACCCGATCAAATTCGCCGATCCGTTGCTCAATTTCTGCGTGAGCGAGGGCATAAGGGTTGTTGAGAAACAAATCCAATACCGCCACGCGGATCTTGGTCTTGCGAACGTGGTGGTTGGTCAGCAGTGACTCTATGTGGGCAGTATTGGGCATGGCAATGTGATCGTTCACTCCACAAAATTAAGGTATTTTTTTTCGGAAAAGCAAATTTGCGCTCAGGCTGGCCCCAACAGGTTGAGCAGCCCAGCCCCCGTAGTGGCCCAGCCCCCGTGCTGCACCATGTACCCCAAGGCATCTTCCACGGCTTTAATCCGGTAGGGCTGGCCAGAAATGTAAGGATAGAGCACTATCGACATCACCCGTGCGCTGCCCGTTTGGGTGGCTTCGGCATGCAGCCAGTCAAACTGGTCGCGGAGTTGCTCGGCAAACTGGGCCTCGGTGTGGTGATAGCCAAAGATGATTTGCCGGTCACTGATTTCTTCGGAGAGCGGGAAAGCGTACAGATCGCCCGCCCGGGTGTGCAAGCGATAGGGCAAATCATCATTGGCCCAGTCGCAGCAGTAAGCAAAACCGGCTTCTTTCAGCAGATCGGGCGTAGCGAAGGACTCCGACGAGGCAGGCGACCACCAGCCTTGGGGCACCGTGCCCGTGGCCTGCGTCAGGATGTCCCGGGCCTTGGCGATCAGGGCCTGCTCCTCGGCCTCGGCCATGCCGCTGTGGTGGAGGGAGTCCATGTCGTATCCGTGGCACACAATTTCGTGGCCACGCTGAAGTGTTTCACGCACCAAAATGGGGTAGCGTTCGGCCAAGGCGGCATTCATGGCCACTGAAGCGGGCAAGCCCCATTTTTCCAGGACCCGAAACAGCCGGAAAATGCCCACCCGGTTCCCATAGTCCCGCGAAGTATAATGCCGAAAATCGGGATAGGCCGTCACCATGCCCCCGGGCGCTTTGAATGGCTTTCCCTTTTCATCGAGGGGAAAAAACTCCGAGGCAACGGTGATCCACAACGCAACCTTGGCCCCGCCGGGCAGTTGGAGTGGGGCCCGGTCAAACAGGTTGGACCAGCGGTACCGATCGTGATCCATGCCGTGGCGGCGTTTGGGATAGGTCAAATATTCGGCAGGGAGGCTCATCGGGAATGGATAGTTGAGTGGAAAGATCTATAATTGATTGGGGCCGGGGGCCCAATCGTAACTTGGGCCCCCGGTTTTTCCAAAAATCGGTAATGTTGGGCAGCCAGGCCAAACCTAAAGCCGGGACCACCAAAGCTAAACTAAACCAATTTTACCACCTCGCCCCCGGTCCGCACCGACTCGTCGCACGCGAAAGCAATTTTGAGGCTGTTCACCGCATCGGCCAAGTGATCGGTCAGATCCAAGTCTTCGGCAATGGCCCGCAAGAAATAGCGCTGTTCCCGGTTGCACAGTTCTTGGTGGTCCGGCTCATCGGTCAGGTCGATCCACTCATCGGGCCGGGTAAATTTGTTTTGCGCATCAATGTCAGCGTGGTGCAGCCGCAGCGATTCGGTCTTGGTGTGGGCATTCACATTGTCCGATTTGCCACTGGCCCCGGCTTCCTTGGCCACAATGGACACGCAGCCCTTGGGGCCGATCACGTCCTTGACAAAAAAGGCGGTTTCGCTCATCATGGGCCCCCACCCAGCTTCGTACCAGCCCACCGAGCCATCGGCAAAGCGGATTTGGAGCTGGCCGTAGTTGTAGTTGCCCGCCGGGATGTCCTCCGTGAGCCGCGCCCCAATGGCAGTTACCTGCACGGGCTTGGAACGGGTCATTTGGCACATGACGTCGATGTAGTGAACCCCGCAGTCCACGATCGGACTGAGGCTCTTCATCAAGTTGCGGTGCACATCCCACATCACCCCTTGGCTTTGTTGGTTGAGGTTCATCCGCATCACCAGTGGTTTGCCCAAGGTGTGGGAAAGCGCAATGAATTTTTCCCAAGACGGATGGTGGCGCAAAATGTAGCCCACCACTACTTTTTTGTTGGCTCGCTGGGCGGCTTCCACTACCCGGACCGTCCCGGCAACGGTATCGGCCAGGGGTTTTTCGATAAACACATGGCAGCCAGCTTCCAAGGCTTGGATGGCGAATGGCTCATGCGTATCGGGGTAAGTGGAGATGCAGACCGCATCGGGCCGGGTGGCGGTCAGGGCTTGGGCATAGTCCGAAAACAGGGCAAAGCCACCACCCAGTTTTTCGTTCAATATGTCCTTGCTTTTTCCGGTGGAAACTATGCCACAAATCTCGAAGCCCTCGAGTTGTTGATAGGCCATCGCGTGGGAGGCCCCCATATTGCCGCAACCGACCACAAGTACCCGGATGGGTGTATTTAAATTGCTCATTTAGCTAAAATTTGAATTTCTGGGTGTTGTACATTCAGGTAATGGCGGATTGGCTGACTGGGCAAATTCGCATTGGGACAAAAGTAACGAGAATACTGATAATGTGATCCTACCGGTGAATTTGCCAAAAAAGGAAGGAAATTTGCTTGTAGATAAGATATTCCATTGTAAATTAATGGTTTGCCACCCGTTTGGCTTCACCCGAAATTGCAACCCTTATGCCTAAATTTTCCCTGTATACGCTCTGCTTGGCAATCTTGGCCCTGCTCACCCTGTCGCAATGCACTGCCTTGGAAGGGATAGTGCAAGCCGATTCGGAGGTCAAATATGACAGTGCCATGTTTGCGCCCAATAGTGCCAACCGGAACACTTCCCGCGAACGCTTTGTGTCGGCCACGGCCCTGCCCGAGAATACCCGTGGCCGCTATGAAGCCAATATTGAAGGCTTGGATCTCAACCCTTCAACCGGGGTGATCAACCTTGACCGGAGCGAGGCGGGCATTCTCTACACGATTACCTTTACCCCCGATGGCATGGAGCTAAAGCCCAGCAAAACCAAAATCCTGATTGCGGGCATTGATTATTTGGACAGCATTTACCCGTTGTCCCGCAACCAGATCCGGGCCTTTCCCATTTGGAACGCTGAGCGCAACTATGCCCGCAGTCGGGCGGTGCCGGGGTTGCCGCGCAATACTTCGGCCCGGTTCAGCTCTTCTCACGGCTTTCAAACCACCCTTGGCAGTTTGGTCGATTCGGCCAGTGGGATCATCAACCTCCAGCGGGCCAAAGACGTGATCTTGTTCCGGCGGCGCAGTGTTGATAATTTCACCAATCCGTTGAATCTTTCCATCAGTTACCTCGTCCGGGATAGTCTCAATGTCCGGGCAGATACCACCCGGACCGGCGGCACAGGCGGCGGCACGGGCGGTGGAACTACAGGTGGCGGCACGGGCGGGACTGGAGGCACGGGCGGTGGAACTACAGGTGGCGGCACGGGCGGAACTGGAGGCACAGGCGGTGGAACTACAGGTGGCGGCACGGGCGGAACTGGCGGCACAGGCGGTGGAACTACGGGCGGTGGCACGGGCGGGACTGGCGGCACGGGCGGCGGCACTACGGGCGGCGGCACGGGTGGGACTGGAGGCACAGGCGGTGGAACTACCGGCGGCGGAACCAGTGGTACAGCCACCTCAGCGGTTCGGCCGTTGACGGTGCGCAATACTGTCGGAATCCAGATCTACCACTTCCCCGTGCGCAGTGACATCCCCGCGTTCTTGCTGGATGCCGTGCGCCAACGGAAAAAATTTCCCATTGGACGTTCAGAAGGCACAGTTGCCGAGCGGCCCATCATCATCATCATTTTGGATCGGGAATAGGCTTGGGCTGGTGCTTGGCCAACGGTTGCCAATTTCCCCTACTCTGGCATTGGCAACCGTTTTTTGATCAGGCTAAAACTCCTGTAAACGCTGCTGGATATTGAGCCGGATACCAAACTGACTGAAAACCAGTGTGTTGTTCAGATCTGGATTGTCGCTCCGATAGCGGCGCACCACTTGCTTGAAATCAATGAACAGGTTATGGCGCAATTGGTAAGAAGCCGTAAAATCCCCAAAAATCAGATCGGCCCGGATGCCCTGCCCCACTTGGTTGCCATATTCGCTGGGCCGGGTGGTGTAGTCCTTGAAAATATTGCCCCCAAAATTATCGCCCGGTGCGCCGTCCTCGCCCTTTTGGATCAAGAACAATTTGGCCGTTACATTGAACCGGGGCGAAGGTTGATGGCGCAAAATGAAGATCAGTTCCCGAAAATTGGCCCCCAACGGATGCGCCAGCGGTTGGTTGTAGTGGGCTTGGTTGGAGAGCAGAAACGTGCTGCCAAAGTGCGAGTAGGTGTAGGGCCGCACCAAGTTGTATTCGGCTTGAAAGTCCAAGTTGGCCGCCCCAAACACATCGATGTACTTGAACCCCAGTTGGATGGCCTGTTTGTTGCCCGCCCAGCCGTTGCCCGCCCGTACTTCGGACGTGACCCACTCATCGAGGATCACCTGCCCATAGACTTGCAGCGATTTGAACAAGTTCCAGCGGAAATCGGCCCCGATGATGGAGTTGTCGCCACTGCCCACGTGCTGCTCTACGCTGCGGTAGAAAATCAGCGGGTTGAGGTAGCCAAACTCAAAGGCATTGTCGGTCCGGCCAAACATGACCGACTCAAACAGGCCGATGTTCAAGTTCTTGGTCACATTTAGGCTCAAGTGGTGGAACACCCCGTGCTTTTTGGGGTACACCCGGTTGGTACCACTGGTTTCGGCGTTCATCTGGGTAAACAAATTGGTGTAATTCAGCTTCCAGATTTTGGTGTTGAGTTTTAGAAAGGTATAGTTGCCCGCGAAATCGGACAAAATGAGCGAGCGGTAACCGTTGCCAAACTGGTTTTTGTCGTGGCCAAACTGGAGGGCCATTTTGTCTTTGATGATGTCAAACGCAACGTAGCCCCGCGCAGTGAGGAAGGTTACGCCATTGGCCAACGAATTGCCCGTTGCCTCGCGGGTTTTCCAAAAGTTTTCGTAGGGCATGGCCCCATACAGGCCAATAAAATCTGCCGTGTAACCTACCGGCATGAGGGCGGTTTCGGTCAAATAGGTATAAAACCCCACCCGCTTGGCTATCATGCCCCGGATTTCGGCCCCGCGCGAGTTGATGAAGGGCCGGTTCCGATCCTCATTGCTATTGCCGGCCATGAGGTGCAGCACTGGACT
>JBBQXF010000110.1:0-15630 GCA_038209965.1 Cytophagales bacterium
AGAATTTGTTGTGGTGTGCGAAGAAACCGATCAGGCCGGCGGTGCGCTCTTGGCGGAGCGGATCCGGCAAGAAATCGAAGCCAAGGTCTTCCACACCGATGGGCAAGGGGTTTGTTTTTTTACGACAGGGCAGGCGGTCAACTGGATAAAGTTTTTGCCAGTTTCAACCCTGGCTCAGATTAACACAACGAACCGGCCAAACTGGCTGAATGGCGCACTGGCTTGCCATCCCCCATTTTCTGCCCCAAATTTGTGAGTGTTATGCACATGAACCGTTTTATCTTTTGTTGCCTCGGCTTGTGGGCCATGATCAGTTGGCAGAGCTTGGCCCAGCCCCTGCAAATCGTCAGGACGGTGGAGCTGGACAAGCCCCAGCACATTTCCAACGACCGCTACGGCAACATCTACGTGGCTGATCAGGCGGGCAACCTCAACCGCTATGATTCCCTGGGGCAGTTTGCGCTCAACTATTCACCCCCCAAACTGGCCGAAATCTCACTGCTCGAGGCCCGGCCCACCGTGCGGATTTTTGCTTTCTACCGCGAACTACAAGAATATGTGCTGCTCGACCGGTTTTTGGTGCCCATTGAGCACTATCGGCTTGACCTGCCCGAGCTGGGCTTCGTGCGGGTGGCCGCCCCCTCGCTCGATAACCTGCTGTGGCTTTATGACGACGTAAATTTTTCCATTAAGAAATATGACAAACAGTTCAATAAGGTGACTTTTCGGGTGCCGTTAGATTTGTTGTTGAACAGTGGAGCCGACTATGACATCAACTATTTGGCCGAATACCAGAACCAGCTGTTTGTCAACGACCGCAACTCCGGCATTTTAGTGTTCGATAATTTGGGCAATTTTCAGCGCAAAATCGCCACCCAGACCGAAGGGTTCAATTTTTGGCAAAATGAAATTTATTTTTTGGAAGACGGGGCCATCCGCTTTTTTCACCTTTACCGGGCACAAGAGCGGCGGGTCGGGTTGCCCACTGCCTTGGACGGCCAAGCCAAAAAGGTGATTGTGCAAGCAAGCAGTATATATGTCCTGACAAAAAGTCAGTTAATTATCTGCAAATAGGCTATTAAACTGCCCTAAGAGCCGATTTTCAGCCAAGGACTGTCTTTTGATGAGCAATACTTGCACCAACATTCGCAATTGATATGTTCTGGATCATCATCGGTATTTCTTTTTTGGCCAGTTTTCTGATTTCTTCCATCCTCAAGCGCAAGTTTGCGGCCTATGCGCGGGTTCCACTCGCCTCGGGCTTGAGCGGGGCTGAGGTAGCGGCGGCCATGCTGCGCGATCATGGCATCCGGGATGTGCGGGTAACGACGGTGGATGGCCGACTGTCCGATCACTATAACCCGGCCGACCGGACCATCAACTTGAGCCACGATGTGTTTAATGGCCGCAACGCCGCTGCGGCCGCAGTAGCTGCCCACGAAACTGGCCACGCCGTCCAACACGCCACTGCCTACAATTTTTTGAAGTTTCGCTCGGCAATGGTTCCAGTGCTCAGTTTTACCAATAATTTCATGGGGATTTTGATGATGGGCGGAATCGCGCTGTGGTATTCGAGCGGGATCCCGTGGCTGTTTGGCATTGGCATCCTGCTGTTTGCGGCCACTACGCTGTTTAGTTTTATCACCCTGCCCGTTGAGTTTGATGCCAGCCGGCGGGCCACCGAATGGCTGCAGCAATCCCGCGTGGTGAGCAAGCAAGAACTGGGCATGGCCGAAAATGCCCTGTGGTGGGCCGCCATGACCTACGTAGTGGCTGCGTTGGGTTCTTTGGCCACTTTGCTGTACTATCTTTCCATTTTTGCTGGCCGCCGCGATTGATCCCAATCAGGTCGATTTAACCAATCCGCAGGCCAACAATGGTGATGTCGTCCACTTGTTGTTCATTGCCCAAGGCCCGCCAATCCTCAATGGTATGGGCCAAAATGGTTTCTTGGTCTTTGAGCGGCTGATCCGCCAAACTGGCCAAGAGGGTTTTGAGTTGGCTGGACATAAATTTTTTGCCCTTTGGCCCACCAAATTGATCTTGGTAACCATCAGTGCACAAGTACAAAAGGGTAGGGGAGGTCACCTCGATTTCCTGCAAGGTGAACAATCGCTCCTCTTCGGCTTGTTCGCCCCCAATGGCTTTTCTGTCCGCCCTGATTTCCAACAGTTGGCCATTGGCCAATGTCAAGCAATAGCACGGGGTCATGGCTCCGGCAAACTGGAGCGTTTGCTGGTCTTTCTGCCAGCGGATCAGTTGCATGTCCATTCCATCGCGGCTGTCGGATTGATCCTGCTTGAGGATCCGGCGGACCTGTCTATGCATTTCGTTGAGGATTTTGTCAGGCGAATACACTTGGCGCAACTCCACCAGCTCGGTCAGCAGTTGGCTGCCAATCACGCTCATGAATGCGCCCGGTACTCCGTGGCCAGTACAGTCGACCACCGCCAAGATAAATTGGTCGGCATCGGAGTAGAGCCAGTAAAAATCGCCCGAAACAATGTCCCTGGGTTGATACAAGATGAAATAATTATCCGGCCCCAGGGCCTGTGCAAACCGCTGTTCTTGGGGCAGAATGACCGATTGAAGGCGTTGGGCATAGGCGATGCTGGAGGTAATCTTGCTATTTTGCAATTGAATAGCTTGGCTCTGTTGTTCCACCGTACTCACTAGCTGGAGCAATGCTTGGTTCTGGGTATAAATCTCGTCTTTCTGATTTACAATCTCGTTATTTTTGATTAAAAGTTCATTGTACAACCCTTCGGCTTCCTTTTTTTGGAGCTCAATGGTTTTCATGTTGAGGAAATCCCGCCACCGGAAATTTTCCTGAACTTTACTGTAGACCAAGCAGACAAAAATAAAAATAACTGGGTTGCCCAGCATCATCGCTTTTTGGCGGGGAAGATCAATCATGAAAAAATAAACCCCACAGGAAATGGCGGGGATGAGATAAATGGGCAATGTCACCTTCAAACCGCCCCTTTCCTCTACCAGCACAATTAAGATGACCATCACGCAGGCCGTAATGGCCGAATTATAAAACGGCTTTTCCCCCGATTGGGAAAGGATGAAGGTCATCATGGCCATGACTGTAAACAAGCAGAGATGGTGCAACTGATAGCCCCAACGCTGGTACCAGCGCGGCACCAAACTCACCCCGGCAAAAATGGCCGTCATGCTGATCACGGGCAAGCGTGCGTAAGCTGCAGGCATAAAGTGGTTGACATAAATATCGGCATACAAAAAATAGGCGATCGCAATGAAATAACAGGGCAGCACAATCAGCCGTGAACGGCTGAGCCTGACCAATATATTGGTTTGGTATTGCTGTTTTATCTCCACCAATGAAGCGGATTTCAAGAGTTCAGTAATGGGCATAGGAGAACATTTCAGATCCAGACGAGCAATAAACAACCAATTGGGGAACTATCTTTCCACCAAGATAGCGCGGGCAAGTGCGCCGTCGGATCCAGCAATTTTCAATGGCAGGCAGTAAAGCTCATAGATGCCCGGGGCAATGTTGCTCAAATCCAACCCTTCCAAAATGACGGTTTCGGCCCCAAGCAGTACTTGGTGGGTCACGAAAGAGTCATGGTAGCGTTGAATGGACAGGTAATCGATGCCCACCAACCGGATGCCCTGCGCCACTACCCATTCGGCTGCGTCCAGGGTGAGGGCGCAGAAGTTTTCGTAAAAAGTCGACGGGTGAGTGGTCCACAGCTGTGAGTTGTCAGTTTTGAACAGCATTCGGGGGCGGATAGCCTCGATGGGCAGGGCCGCCAACATGGCTGCGGTGATGCTGGCCCGCCCCCGAAAATCGATTACGCTGGCCTCGCCCACCAGATCGGTCAGGGCCAAGGTTTCGGTAGTCTTGCCTTTGTCCACAAAATGGAACGGCGCGTCCACGTGCGTACCCACGTGCGCCCCGCTATGGATCACGGTCACGTTGGCCCCATCACCTTCGGGAATACTGGCTGTTTTGGCCGTGGAAAACCCGACGCCGTCAGGCCACACTACCAGCTTGGGGTGCAAAGTGACGGAGATATCATGTATTTTCATGCAAACTGAGCTCTAAGTTGGTTTTTTAAGGCCCCAAGTTACGGAAATCTGAAATAATTCGTTACTTAGCGTGTTAACTCAAACCATTTCTGGGCCAAACGCTACGCTTTATGAAAAAACAATCGTCCTTGATGGCAGGATTTGCTATCGTTTCCCTGCTTTTGATCATTGCAGGGATGAAACTGCCCCATGGCAGCTCAACGCCCGAAGTACCTCCAACTGGTTCGCCCGTTGCCAAAAAAATGCTGCGCCACGTGGTTTTGTTCAAGTTCAAGGATGGCACCACTGCCGAGCAGATCAAAACCGTGGAAGCGGCGTTCCGGGCGCTGCCCACCAAGATCAAAGAGATCAAGGGATTTGAATGGGGACTGAACAACAGCCCCGAAAACATCAACCAAGGTTTCACCCACTGTTTTTTTCTTTCGTTTGCTAGCGAAAAAGGCCGGGAGGTGTATTTGCCCCATCCAGATCACAAAGCGTTTGGCGCGGTGCTCCAGCCCTATTTGGACAAAGTATTAGTGGTAGATTATTGGGCAGAGAAATAAACCTGGCTCATGAAAAACTGGCTGTCCCGGCTCAAGCAATTTGCCAACCATCTAAAGTTGGAGCGTTCGCTGGCCCAAAACACGGTGGAAAGCTATGTGCGGGATGTGGAAAAACTCATGCAGTATGTGGCCATGACCAGCCCCACGGTTTCGCCCGAGCAGATTTCCCCCGGCCAGTTGGATCATTTTATCAATTATTTGGGCGAACTGGGCGTGGCCAATAATTCACAAGCGCGGATTTTATCGGGAATCAAGTCGTTTTATCGCTTCTTGGATGTGGAGGATTACCTCACCACCGAGGATCCCACGCTCCATTTGGCCACTCCGCAGCCCCAGCAAATGCTGCCCGATGTGCTGGAAGTCCCCGAAGTACTGGCCATATTGGACAGTTTGGACTACACCAAGCTCGAGGCCACCCGCAACCGGGCCATCTTGGAAGTGCTGTACAGTTGCGGGCTGCGGGTGAGCGAATTGACCAGCTTGCGGATTAGCGATGTTTTTTTTGACATTGGTTTTATCCGGGTCTTTGGCAAGGGGAGCAAAGAGCGGCTGGTGCCGATCGGGCGCGATGCCATGCGCTATACGAAACTGTACCTCGAAGAAGTCCGGCGGTTTCAGGCCATCGGTCCGGGCCACGAAAACGTGGTGTTCCTCAACCGACGGGGGAAACAGCTCACCCGGGTCATGATTTTTTTGATTGTCAAGGAAGCGGCTGAGCGCGCTGGCATCAGCAAGAAAGTCAGTCCGCACACGTTTCGGCATTCATTTGCCACCCACCTGATCGAGGGCGGGGCCGATCTGCGGGCGGTGCAAGAGATGCTGGGTCATGAATCGATTGCTACCACGGGCATTTATACCCACTTGGATCGCGAATATTTGCGGCAGATCATCATTGATTTTCACCCCCGGGCCCAGTCGAAAAAAGTCCCCAAAACGGTTAAAGGAGTTGGTTAGTGGCTCATTTCACTCAACAAATGGATGACCCGATCCACATTGCCAACGTTATCGATGATCAAGATCGGGCCTTTGGCATTTTCCTTGAGCCGGCACAACTTGGGGTTTTTGGTGGCAAACCGGATAATTTTGCCAAAGACATCGCTCTGGAAATAGATGTCTTTGTTGATAAAATAGCTTTTCAAGCTGCCATTTTTGAGGATCAACTTTTCAAAACCCAACTTTTGGGCGCGCCAACGCAGTTGTACAGTTTTGAGCAAATCCACCACCGGTTTTGGTAATGGACCAAACCGATCGGCCAAATCAGTTCGGAATTTTTGGAGCGCATCCTCATCTTTCAACCGATCCGTCTGGGTGTAAAGCTGCAACCGTTCGGAAATATTGTTGACGTAAGTATCGGGGATCAAAATTTCAAAATCGGTCTCAATGGTGCAATCAGCCACAAAATCTTCTTTTTTGAGGATCAATTCGTGGGCAAACAGCTCCTTGAAATCAGTTTCCTTAAGTTCTTGAATGGCCTCATCCAACACTTGGTGGTACATCTCGAAGCCCAAGTCATTGATAAACCCACTTTGTTCGGCCCCGAGCAGATCGCCGGCTCCCCGGATGTCCAAGTCGCGCATGGCCACTTTGAACCCATCGCCCAAGTCGCTGAACTCTTCCAGCACATTGAGCCGTTTGCGGGCATCGGCATTCATCCCGGTCATGCCCGGCACGAGGAGGTAGCAAAACGCTTTGCGGTTGGACCGGCCCACGCGTCCGCGCATTTGGTGCAAATCGGACAGCCCAAAGTAATGGGCTCGGTTGATGATGATGGTGTTGGCATTGGGAATGTCCAGCCCCGACTCAATGATGTTGGTAGAAACCAGCACATCGTATTCGCCGTCGATAAATTTCAGCATCGTCTCCTCGAGTTTTTTGCCCTCCATTTGGCCGTGGGCAATGCCGATCCGGGCATCGGGGATCAAGCGCAGCACGATGTTGGCAATTTCCACAATATCACCGATCCGGTTGTGCACAAAAAAGACTTGGCCGCCCCGGCGGATTTCGTAACTGATGCTGTCGCGGATAATTTCCTCGTTAAAAGAGTGGATTTCGGTGGTGACTGGCTGGCGGTTGGGTGGGGGCGTGGCAATGATGCTCAAATCGCGGGCCCCCATGAGCGAAAACTGCAAGGTACGCGGGATGGGCGTGGCGCTCAAGGTAAGCACGTCCACGTTGACCCGGAACTCTTTGAGCCGATCTTTGGTCTTGACCCCGAATTTTTGTTCCTCGTCGATCACCATCAGGCCCAAGTTTTTAAACTTGATGTCAGAACTGACAATCCGGTGGGTTCCGATCAAAATGTCAATTTTACCTTCTTCAGTAGCTTTTAAAGTATCATTGATCTGTTTGGTGGATTTGAAGCGGTTGATATACTCGATCCGGATCGGGAAATTTTTCAAGCGTTCGCTAAAAGTTTTGTAGTGCTGCATGGCCAAGATAGTGGTAGGCACCAAGATGGCCACTTGCTTGCCCCCGTTGGCAGCCTTGAACGCCGCCCGGATAGCCACTTCGGTCTTGCCAAAACCCACATCGCCACACACCAGTCGATCCATGGGGTAGCTTTTTTCCATGTCTTCCTTGACCAGCGCGGCAGCTTTGGCTTGATCGGGCGTGTCTTCGTAGAGGAACGAGGTCTCGAGTTCGGCCTGCAAATAGTTGTCGGGCGGGAACGCAAAACCCGGGGCAGCCCGGCGCTTGGCGTACAGTTTGATCAATTCTTGGGCAATGTCCCGGACTTTTTTCTTGACATTCCGCTTTTTGTTTTCCCAATCTTGCGATCCCAATTTGTGCAGCGACGGGGTAGCCCCGTCCTTGCCCGAATATTTGGCTATTTTGTGGAGCGATTGTAGGCTGATGAGCAGAATATCATCATCGCGGTAGATCAACCGGATAGATTCTTGCGATCGCCCGTTCATTTCGGTTTTTTCCAAGCCAATAAACCGCCCAACCCCGTAGTCAATGTGGGTCACATAGTCGCCAATTTGCAGTGAGCGCAACTCGCGCATGGTCATGGCTTGGCCTTTGGTATATTTTTCTTTGGCCTTGTAGCGGTGGAAACGCTCGAAAAATTGGTGGTCCGTATAGCAGGCCAGTTTGAGGTTTTCATCCAAAAAGCCCTCGCGCAAGGCAATGTTCAGCCCTTGGAACTTGAGGAACCGATCTATTTCATCAAAAATGGTCTTCATCCGCTCCAATTGCTTGGCTTGGTCGGCCGCCACCACGTTGGTAATGCCCCGTGCTTGGTTCTCGTCCAAGTGCTGGGCAATCAAGTTGAAGTCTTTGTTGAATGCTGGCTGGAGCTTGGAAGCAAAGCTGAATTCCTTGCCCTGGGCGGTTCCGTTGCTGGCAAACCGGCGGCCAAACTCGATGAGGGCAAAACTGGTCAGGCCCTCGTCAAAACTGGCGCGGGTCTCGAACAATTGCCCCGGATCCGAAATGAGCTGGATGTTGCCCGATACGATCTGGGCAAAATCTTGGCTGGCTTTTTCAAAATACTTGCCGATTACTTCGCGGGTAAGCTCGAGGTCTTTGACCCAAATTTTGGTTGTTTTGGGAATGTAACGGAGAAACGATTCCCTGGTTTCCTGTAAAAGCTTGGTCTGGACGTTGGGAATGAGCGAGATAATGGGCACGTTGCTCACCGATAACTGGGTATGAGGGTCAAAAGAGCGGATGCTCTCTATCTCATCGCCCAACAGCTCGAGGCGGTAGGGGAGGTTGCCGGCATAGGAAAACACATCGATGATGCCCCCCCGGACGGCAAACTGGCCGGGCTCGTACACGAAGTCGGTTTTTTCAAAATCGTATTGGGTCAATAGGTCGGCCACAAAATCGGCATCCAGCTTTTCCCCTACTTTGGCGGTGAAAGTGTTTTCGATCAGGGAGCGTTTGTTGATTACTTTTTCGGTCAGGGCTTCGGGGTAGCTCACTATCAATTCGCCCTGAAAGTTGCCCTTGGTCTGGTTGATCCGGTTCAATACTTCGGCCCGCTGGAGGATATTGGCGTTGTCCACCTCCATGAACTGGTAGGGCCGTTTGTAGGAAGTGGGAAAAAAAAGGACATCGCGCCCGGTAAGGTTCTGGAGATCGTTGTTGAAATAGAAAGCCTCTTCCCGGTCGGCGAGGACAAACAGTTGGTGGTTGGGTTTGAGCTGGTAAACGGCCGTGGCCAAGACTGCATCCAAGCTGCCGGTCAAACCCTTGATCTGAACGTGGCGGGCTTGTTCTATGGCCTCGGCAAGGGTCCGCACCAAACTGTCATTGGTATAGAGCGAAATAAAATCTGCGGTTTTCATCGAATGGTGGCGGCCCGCCCGGGCCAACTGGAAAACACAAACCACCTGCTTGGGTGCTTTGTTTTGCCAATCACGGGGAAGCGATATTTTATCTTTTAGAGGACAAAGATACAAAAAATACGGCCTCAGAGGGTGCATATCTCTGGGCCGTATTTTGCAAAAGGTCGCTGTATTCTTATTTTTCAATCCAAACCCGCTGCTCATAGGTTTGGCCAGCAATGCTTACTTTTACGATATAAACACTGGGCGTGCCCACTTGGGCCCTAAGTTTTTGGATGACCCCGCTCAGTTTCACTTGCGGGAAGGTCTCGACCACTACTCCCAAGCTGTTGTAAATCGCAACGTCGCCCGGGGCTTCCAATCCCCCTCGGGTGAAGAGGTACAATTGGTTGGCGTAGCTAAATATCCGGACGGGTGAATTGGCCGCCTGTTCGTTTTCTGCGCCCACCGCCTCGTTCCCAAAACGCATGAAAAACCGGTTGTTATAAGTGCCAGCGGCCAATTGAAAGTTATATTCCCGACTGGAGTGCAACAAGTGATATTCTCCAGTGCTCCGGTCTTCGAGGAACATGGGCCGTTGGATGGGGTTTTCCACCTCGCCAACCGAAAAAGTATATTTACCGGCTTCCTTTACTTGGAGGGAGATTGGGAAGGCTGTTTGCCGTTGTTTCCGTTCTTCGGGCAATGCTAGGGTGGTCCAGCGGTTGCCTTCCCACAGCATGGAAAGGTTTAAGCCCGATGAATTGTCCATTTTGCCAGCGTCAAAAGCCGGATCAAATTGTTCGGTAAAATTTTTACCAAAACCGAGAAAAAACCGATCCTTTAGACCGTCCTCCTTTTTGATGATCAGTTCGGTTCGTTCAAATTCGTCACCTTCGGTACGGTAAAAAATTTGGTTGTTGCCAGCCACTCGGTGCTGGTTTTTGAACACTATGTTGCCAGCACTATTGGCCAATACGAAAAATCCTTGGCAAACCGGGACATAGCGGATTCCAGACAATTGGTTGGCCACGAGATAGCTGCCCGTTCCCGTACCCAGATCGTTGTCATCCCAGAACCAAGCCGTGCCGTTCAACCGGCTGCTATTGTCCGGGTCGTTAAAGAATAGCCGTAAGTCAATGGCAGAAGGGTAGGGGTTGCCCACCAAGTTGTAGCCGATGCCATTACGGGTAACCGGGACGGTGGTGTTGCCGTTGTTGGGTTGGCCCCAAAATTCGGCGGTGGAGTTGATGCCCCACATCCCGGCCGTATAACCCCGGCCAGCTGCCATAGTACCGCTAGCCAACTGCCAAGCTTGGGTAGGTTCATTGTAAGAAAAACGCATCTCCGCCGGGCCAGGCAGGCCCGACACATTTACGCCCGCAACGGGCATTGACCAGTAGTTATAACTGACGGCCCCACTGTTGCCCACTTGGCTCAGGTACCGTCGGCGTTGGACTAGAAACTGACCGGCACTGCCCGCGACCGAAGCGGATCCTTGTAAAAACGAACCACCATTTTCTACTTGTACCTTGCCGGCGTTGTCAAAACGACCATTGACCGTTACGGTGGAACCATCGGTAATGGCCATGGTCACCCCACCCAAAATACTCAAGTTGCGACACACAAAAGTTCGTTGGAGCGCGGTGGCCAAACTTGAATGTGGATAGGTTCCACTGATTATCACATCATCAGCTTCGATCGGGGCGCGGGGCAGCCAATTTGCCCCGTTCCATACCACTACTTCCACTTGGGCTGCATTGGAAACTTTCTTATGTCTCAACATCCACTGGTACACGTTGGGCGTGTTGCTCTGGTTATCGGTGCGGTAGGCCGGGGTCCAGGCATCATGTCCAACACCGGGATAAATCCTGAGTTCTGCCTTGGGATTGGGGGTGGGCGTGCAGGCATTGATTTGCCTTACCCACTCTTGGGAGTGCACTAGTTGAATCGTATTATCAGCATCGCCGTGGTGCGCCCAAACGGGGATGTTGTTGTTGGCAATTGCACAGGGCGGAGTACTAGGATCGGGCCAAGCAGCCGCACACACAGGCACAATGGCCGTAAACCATTGGGGATATCGGGTAGGCATTTGCCAAACAGCTCCCCCGCCCATACTTAGGCCGGTCAGATAAACCCGGGTGCGATCAATGCTGCTCTTGTAATGTTCAAATATGTAGGGAATGAATGCGGGCAAGATTTCGACAAAGCCACCGTAATTGTTGGATAACTGCGGGCTGATCACGATAAAAGTTTCTTCTACACCATTGACCACGAAGTTCATTTTGTGACCGTCTTGGATGAGTTTGGGCGGGCCATTTCTGGCTACGCGCCAAATCTCAGCGTCGCTGCCGTTGCCTTTTTCCCCCATCCCATGGAGAAAGATCATGAGCGGATATTTCAGCGCAGAAGTGCGGTACCCAGCGGGCAAGTATTCTAGGTAGCCTACGCCCTCAGGTGATCTTTTTGGTACTTGCTGGGCCAAAGCACCGTTGGATGGAAGACCAAACGAAAGCGCGAGAAACAGCAAAAAGGAAAACGGTAATAATAATTTGTTTTTCATGGTTGGCAAGTTGTAAAAAAAAGCCCTGTTTTTTGGATTGAAAAGTTCAGAAGCGTTGCACACGTTGTAATTTGTGCCCGATAGTCGAAAGCAATATTAGTAAGAGAATATCGATCTGGAGGTAAGTTTTGAGAAAAAATTATAAAAAAAATATTTATCCACGAATTTTTTAAGGATATAAAAACGAATTCATTCAATAAAACCAAGAAACAAGATTTATTTTACCCCAATTATTCATTTGGTGGATTTAATCTTCATGTAAGGTTCTAAAAAAATATTTCAAAAATAATAAGTTTTAAAAAAAAGTGGCAACCCTAGCACGGTGCGATTTTAAAGCCAGCATTGGTCAAGTAAGTTTATAACTCAACTACCGTTTGCCCAACCGAAAATGACCTGCATTTTGCTTTGTTGTGTTAATCAAGGCAAGAATTGTATAATTCACACCTACCGAGAACGACCTTCTCTTTGCTTTTATTGTATTAATCTATGCAGCAATTGCATAATTCTCACCTTTCTGGAAACGACCTCCATTTTGCTTTATTGTATTAATCTGTGCAGAAATTACATAATTCGCGTCTATCTTAACCCATCGGGACGAACAACCGATAAAAGGGGGGCCAGGTATTTGTTTGCCGAGTATCAGGTTGCTATCCGTTACTGGTTCTTTCTGGCAAGCGTTTATCCTGCTCTGGTCAATACCTGACCGGGCCCAGCTGGTAATGTGCAGGAAATATATCATTCACACTTATTTTGACCAGCAAGGACAAATCAAGCGACGAAAGAGGGCTGGGTATCTTGCTTGCCGAGTATCAGATAGCTACCCGTTGTTGAGTCTTTGTGGCAAGTCCCTATTCTGCCCTGGTCAACGCCAGACTAGGTTCAGCTGGATTAATCTGTGCAGAAATTGCATCGTTCACACTCGTTTTGACCTGCCGGGACAAAACAAGCGACGGAAGAGGGGATATTTTATTTGCCGAGTCCTGAGCTGTGCCGCCCGTTATTGACTTTCCTTGCCAAGCGTTTATTCCGCCCTGGTCAATACCTGACCGGGCCTCGCACCAGTGTGTTTGCCCGCTCGCACCACCGCCACCCCGTTCACATACACGTAGGCAATGCCTGTAGCATAAGCGTGGGGCTTGTCAAAAGTGGCTTGGTCGGTGATCTGATCAGGATCAAAAATGACCAAATCGGCGGCCAAGCCCAGCTTGAGCAGTCCGCGGTCCCCAAAGCCGAAACGTTGGGCGGGCAGGGAGGTCATGCGGCGCACGGCATCTTCCAGCCGGATGATTTTTAGCTCGCGCACATAGCGGCCGAGCACCCGGGCATTGGTTCCATAAGCGCGGGGGTGGGGCACATCGCGGCCAAACTTGGCCACGCCCGCATCCGAGGCGATCATCGTGTTGGGATATTGCAATATCCGCTTGATGTCCTCTTCGCTCATAGTGTGGTAGATCATCTGGGCCCCGCCGGCCAGCATCAATTGCAGCACGGTCTCGATCTCATCGTTGAGCGATGGTTTCCGTCCCAGCCGCTGCGCCGCTATTTGTTGGATGTTCTTGCCATTGCAACTTGAGTCGGCCCGATGGCGGGCCACGAAGGCATAGTCCAGCCGTTTGGAACCGCTCTGGCGGAGGGTGTTGTCTTTGATCGATTTCACGATCTGTTTTTTGGTGACGGGATCGGCCAAGCGGGTGGCCAGTGCCGAGTCGCCGTCGGCCAAGGCCCACGATGGCAACAGCACGCCCAAGTTGGTGCTGCTGGCCGTGTAGGGATACTGATCCACATTTACATCGATCCCCTCGGCCCGGGCCGCTTCCACAGCCGCGATCAGCTCGCTGCTCCGGTCCCAATTGTTGCGGCCCGAAGTTTTGAGGTGCGAGATCTCGACCGGCAACCCAGCTTGCCGCCCAATGTCAATGGCCTCGCGGATGGCGGGCAGCACCGAATCGGCCTCGTTTCGGATGTGGGAGGCATATATGCCCCGGTATTTGGCCGCTACTTTGGCCAAGGCGATCACCTCGGCGGTGCTGGCGTAGGTGCCCGGGATATAGATCAGCCCAGTGGACAGACCAACCGCCCCATCGCGCATGCCCTGATCCATAATGGCCTCCATTTTCACCAATTCCTCGGGGGAGGGATTGCGGCGCGATAATTTCATCACTGCCCGGCGGATGGCATTGTGGCCCATGAGCGAGGCAAAGTTGGGGGAAATCTGCAAGGTGCGAAGTTTGGCAAAGTAATCGGCCAAATTGGTGTTGGAGCTACCACAGTTTCCGGTAATGATGGTGGTCACCCCGTCGTACAGAAAATTATCGGCAGTGGGCGTGTCCTCTAGTGATCCCTCCACGTGGGTGTGGACATCGATAAATCCCGGTGCAATGACCATGCCCCCCGCATCCAATACTTCGACCGCCTCATTGGCCGCCAGATCGGGGCCGATGGCGACAATTTTGCCGCTTTTGATGGCTATTTCGGCGCGGTACCAGGGATTGCCCGACCCGTCGACGATCCGCCCGTTACGGATGAGGAGATCATAGCGCTGGGCCAGCAGCGGTTGTGCCAATAGTTGGCAAAGAGCCAAACCCAGCAAAGCAGAGGAAAAACGTTGCATAAAAAGTGGGATAGAAACCAAGTGGCCAAAAGTACATTTAATATTTTTCTAACTTAATTTTGGCCCAAACCTAATTGGCTAAAATTTATGGATTTTCGGATTGAAAAAGATACGATGGGGGAGGTGCAAGTCCCCGCCGACAAATATTGGGGGGCCCAAACCCAACGTTCACTGGAAAATTTTACGATTGGTGGGCACACCATGCCGATCGAGGTAATCCGCGCGTTTGCCATTTTGAAAAAAGCGGCGGCCATGGCCAACCTGGAACTGGGCGTATTGAGCGAGGACAAGTGCGCTATCATTGCCAAAGTGTGCGACGAGGTGTTGGCCGGCGGCTTGGATGATCAGTTCCCGCTGGTGGTGTGGCAAACCGGATCGGGAACCCAGACCAATATGAACGTAAACGAAGTGGTGGCCTATCGCGCCCACGTGCTGCTGGGCGGGGTCTTGGGCGATGCCAAAAAGATGATCCACCCCAATGACGATGTGAACAAATCGCAGTCCAGTAACGATACTTTCCCCACTGCGATGCACATTGCGGCTTATTCCTACATCATGGAAGCTCTGCTGCCCAACATCAAGGCCCTGCGCGACACGCTGGACGAAAAGACCAAAGCATTTATGCACGTGGTAAAAATAGGCCGGACCCACCTCATGGATGCCACCCCGCTTACCTTGGGCATGGAATTTTCGGCCTACGTGGCCCAGCTCGATTACGGGATGCGAGCAGTGCGCCATACTTTGGCCCACTTGGCCGAACTGGCCCTGGGTGGCACCGCAGTGGGCACGGGCCTGAACACCCCTCCCGGCTACGATGTGTTGGTGGCCGAAAAAATTGCCCGTTTGACTGGCCATGCTTTTCGCACTGCCCCCAATAAATTTGAGGCATTGGCCACCCACGATGCGCTGGTGGAAACAATGGGATCGCTCAAACAAGTGGCGGTGAGCCTGATGAAAATTGCCAATGATGTGCGCTTGTTGGCTTCCGGTCCCCGCTGCGGCATCGGCGAGATTTTGATCCCCGAGAACGAGCCCGGTTCGTCCATCATGCCCGGCAAAGTGAACCCGACCCAGAGCGAAGCTTTGACAATGGTGTGTGCCCAAGTGGTGGGTTTGGATATGGCAGTATCTATTGGGGCCATGAACGGCCATTTCCAGTTGAACGTGTTCAAGCCGATGATCATCTTCAACGTGCTGACGGCCGCCCGGCTCCTGAGCGATGCCTGCGATTCGTTCAACCGGCACTGTGCGGTGGGCATTGAGCCCAATTACCCAGTGATCGAGCGCAACTTGGAAAACTCGCTCATGCTCGTGACCGCGCTCAACCCATACATTGGTTACGAAAACGCGGCCAAAATTGCCAAAAAAGCCCACAAAGAAGGCACTTCGCTCCGGCAGGCTGCCGTCGAGTTGGGCCTGCTTACCAGCGAGCAATACGATGAGTGGGTCATCCCTGCCGACATGATCGGGGGCCTCAAATAGGCGGGACACCTTGGGCGGCCGACGGTCACCCCCCAATCCAAGGCCGGGTAAAAATTAGGTCGTCCCCGAAGCAAAGATCCCCCACCGGGCAGC
>JBBQXF010000111.1:0-15594 GCA_038209965.1 Cytophagales bacterium
GGCACCTCGATGTCGGCTCGTCACATCCTGGGGCTGGAGAAGGTCCCAAGGGTTCGGCTGTTCGCCGATTAAAGTGGCACGCGAGCTGGGTTCAGAACGTCGTGAGACAGTTCGGTCCCTATCTGTGGTGGGCGTTGGAAACTTGAGGGGCCCTGTCCTTAGTACGAGAGGACCGGGATGGACGCACCGCTGGTCTGCCGGTTGTGCCGCCAGGCGCACCGCCGGGTATCCATGTGCGGAAGGGATAAGCGCTGAAAGCATCTAAGCGCGAAACCCGCCCCGAGATGAGGTTTCTTTTAGGCCCGTCGTAGACCACGACGTTGATAGGCGGCAGGTGCAAGCACGGCAACGTGTTCAGCCGAGCCGTACTAATCGGCCAACAGCATGCGCGCCGCCCGGTACACCGCGGCGCCGCCACCCAACCTTTCCCGACCGGTAAGTCATGGCCAACAAGACATTGTTGGCGGTCATTGCGCGGGCGCGCACCCCTTCCCATTCCGAACAGGGCAGTTAAGGCCCGCTGCGCCGATGGTACTGCGGTCAACGCGGGAGAGTAGGTCACCGCCACTTTACCATTATAGGGGCCCCCACACCGGGGGCCCCTTTTTTGTGCCCCCAAAAATGCCCCCGCGGCCCCGCCCGCCCGCCCGGCATTCCCCGAGATTGGAATATCCACTTTGGCCCCAAGCTTGCCCTAGTTTACTTATAATGTTGGTAGACTGGATAGGTTTATTAAAATTATGGATTGCTCGTTACTTTTGATCAATATGAACTCACATGTGGGATGATTGATTATCAGCCTTTTGGGTGGATACAACTATTTTTCCTCAAATTAGTTGAATGAATACAATACGGATAACAAAATGCTACGGATCAGATAGCATAGAAGTTGCTTCTAGTAGAGTAAAACCAAGTTGTTAATTGGCCCAAAAACAATCTTTAACTGATTGATTATTATAGCGTAAAAAATGCCAATTTACTACAGGCTCTTTTTTACGTACTGCGAAAGAGCCATAAAAAAAGCTTTCAGTTGTTGACTGAAAGCTTTTTTTATGGTTAGACAGGAACGTGGATTCAATTTAGCAATTCATACATTTTATCGGCTTGGTCAAAATGAAAGTCTTGCCAAACCATCGCCATTTTTTCACTGATTTGCGGATTGGCAAGATTGCCCAAACTACCCACATGTGTGTGATTCAATGCTCGCTCGGGCGTAAACTCCCCTTTTTCGATTTCCATGCCCACTTGCCGATAAGCATCGCGAAAACTGACCCCGCTAAGTACAAGGTTATTCACTACTTCAACACTAAATAGGTACTTATACTTTGCGTCGTCAAGGATATTATCGCGAACAATAATATTCTCTAACATATAGGTGGTCATATCCATACAATTATTGAGATCGGCGAAAGCGGGTAAAAGATTTTCTTTGATCAATTGCAAATCTCGGTGATAGCCGGAGGTTAAGTTGGTCAGTAATAAGCTGATTTCATTGGGGAATGCCTGAATCCGATTGCATTTTGCCCGGATCAATTCAAATACATCGGGGTTTTTCTTATGGGGCATAATGCTCGATCCTGTCGTAAATTCTTTGGGAAAAGTAAGAAAATCCATATTTTGGCTCATATAAAGGCACACATCGGCCGCCAATTTGCCAACGGTAGCGGCGATAGATGCAAGACCGAAAGCGGTAATTTTTTCAGTCTTTCCCCGCGTCATTTGCGCATAGACTGAGTTGAAGTTCAGCGTGCCAAATCCCAAAAGTTCAGTGGTGAGCAAGCGATCCAGTGGAAATGAAGA
This sequence comes from Cytophagales bacterium, assembly GCA_038209965.1. Classification (GTDB taxonomy): domain Bacteria; phylum Bacteroidota; class Bacteroidia; order Cytophagales; family Thermoflexibacteraceae; genus JALONO01. The sequence goes on from JBBQXF010000111.1 coordinate 1,801, forward strand.
ACCGTAGCCGGCTGCTGAGCCCAGTGGGTTTTGATCGGCCACTTTATAGGCGGCTTGTAAGACCAGCATGTCATCTACCAAGCTTTCCGCGTAGGCCCCAAACCAGAGGCCAAAAGAAGAGGGCATGGCCAATTGGGTATGCGTATATCCGGGCAGCAGCACTTTTTTGTATTTCTCGCTCAATGAAATCAATAAATCAAACAAGTTCCGACAATTAGCGGCAGTCTGCTGGATTTGGTGACGAATAAACAGTTTCAGATCGACCAAGACTTGATCGTTGCGAGAACGGCCACTGTGTATTTTTTTCCCAATCTCGCCATACCTTTCGGTGAGCATCAGCTCAATTTGCGAGTGGACATCTTCAACACCCGGTTGGATACTAAAATCTCCCGCTTTGATCTCATGATAAATTTGTTGCAGGCCAGTTTGGATGATGGCCAATTCATCGGCGGTCAGTAGTTGAATGGAGGCAAGCATTCGGGTATGAGCCAAAGAACCCAACACATCAAACTCTGCCAACCATAAATCAGACTCCTGATCTTTTCCTGTGGTGAATACTTCTACTTTACTCTTGATATTAAAATCTTTTTGCCAAAGTTTCATATAATACTTACGCGAATATGATTAGTACGTGATTTTTTTCCACATTATTGCCCGGTGCGATCTTAATGGATTTGATGGTGACATCATTGGGAGCTTTCAATACGTTTTCCATCTTCATGGCTTCCAAAATTAGGACGACCTCTCCTTTTTTGACCGCATCGCCTTCCTTTACCATGATGCTTAATATTTTGCCGGGCATAGGGGCTTTTAGGTCATTGGCTTTGGCTTTGGTGATTTTACTCATCCCTAGTTGCTCAAGCAATAGGTCGCTGCGATCACGAACATTGAGATGGTAATCTTGGTTGTTTATTTTTACGACAAAAATCTTGTTTTCATGGTCGGCCTTGACTATCTCAGCGTTGTACGATTTAGAATCGTGTAGGATGTGGTAACTATTGGGGCCAGTTTTTACCAAATCCCAATCCATCGCCTGCCCATTCACCACTAGGGGCTGCCCGGTTGCTGTTTGTTCGATCTCAAACCCGGGGCCTTGTTCGACCTGAATTTTTAGCATTTGTGAAGCGGTTTAGTTTTGTAAAACACTCAATCAGTTCTGTGAATTAAAGAAATTTAGGTTAAATTTAATGGACTTTTTGATTCCAACCCCGAAATAAAATGAAAGTGATCTTTTTATGGGTTTTTTCCCTCTTGTCCTGCATCGATGTGATTGCCCAAACCACCAAGTGTTGGGTGTACTTGAGCGACAAGCCCACAGACGAGTACGATTATCGCAAACATTTGAGCAATAAAACCATCCAAAATCGTCTCAATTTTGGTTTGCCGCTGACTCAATTTACTGATATTCCGCTTTCGCCCATTTACTTGCAGGATCTAGCCAAGCAGGGTGTGGGGTTGATCAACCAGTCAAAGTGGCTGAATGCGGTGACTGCCATGCTTACAGTCGGGCAGGTGGAGATGCTAAAAAAGATGCCTTACATCAAAGCGGTAGTGCCGATGGACAGACGGGTGAAAATATTGGCTTTTCGAAACACGCCTCTTGAACTTGGCAGTGCATTGGCCCAAATCGGGGCGACGGCTTTGGTAGAAAAAGGACTGACTGGCGAGGGGATTGATATTGGAGTGATTGATGCGGGGTTTTTGGGGGCCAAGGACAATGACTACTTGGCGCATTTATTCGTCGAGAAGCGAATTCTGGGCACCAAAGATTTGCTCAGCCCGAATAAGGCTGATTTTTTCTATGGGCGGGAAACTTCATCGGACGATCATGGCAATACGGTTTTGCAGATGATCACTGGATACGATGAGCAAAAAATGCAGTACGGATTGGCAACAAAAGCCAATTTCTATTTGGCCCGGACCGATCACGGCGATCGGGAGTTTCGGGCGGAGGAGGATTACTGGGTGGCTTCAATGGAGTGGATGGACAGTTTGGGGGTGAGATTGATCAATACCTCGCTGGGTTATGCCAACGGCTTTGACGATCCGAAGGACAACTATCAGCCGGCCCAGATGGATGGCAAAACCAGTGTGATCAGCCAAGCGGCCCAGATTGCGTATGACCAAAAAGGGATTTTGTTGGTGGTATCAGCGGGCAATGAGGGATCGGAAGTCGATTGGCAAGTGGTATCGGCACCGGCAGATGCGCCGGGGGTTATATCGGTGGGGGCGGTTAGCAATAGTGGCCTCAAAGCCTATTACAGCAGCACTGGCCCGGAAAACCTGCCCTATCTCAAACCCAATGTTGCTTGTATGGTGCAAGTGCAGGCGGGGACTTCATTTTCGGCCCCCGTGATCACCGGCTTAGCCGCTTGCTTGATGCAGAATGGCCCTCGGGTATCGAGCAAGGAAATTTTCCAGATTATTGAACGGAGTGGGGGATTGTATCCTTATGGCAATAATTTTATTGGGTACGGTACCCCCCAGGCAGCGGTGGCACTGCAATTAATGGAAGGTGACAGCTTGGCCTACCAAACGGGAAAAGTAGTGGTGAAAGCTACCAACAAGTATCAGATTAAACAAAAAATTGATAAAAAAACAAACGTAGTGGCTTTTCACAAGAAAAACTCGACCTGTGTGTTGACTCAAGAAATTATCGTGGTAATGAAGGGTAAATATGTAATCAGCCGCAAAAAACAAGCTGTGCAGACCACGGTAGTGTATGGTAAGAATGTGATCGAGATCCTGTGGCAATAAACTAAAGTCTGCCAATGCCTTTACTTTTTTAGGGCATTGAGATACGCGATCAGGGCTTTGCGTATGTCGTAGCGCAGGTCGCTTGCCCCGGTGGGCAGTTCCATTTTCTTTACTCCCGGATTGCTGGGCGCGAGAAAGTCCATATTGAATTCTTTGCCCGTCATTAAAAAATCGGTGGTTGCGATGGTGTAAGTTCGCGCAACATCGATCGGTTGCCCATTGATTTGCCATGCATCAACTGACTGGCTGACCTGCTGGGTGTGCAAGTAGCCGCCTTTGCCCCGATTGGCCAGTCCGGCTTCCAAGATCTGTTGTAACAATGCTCCGGTGAGGGTCACTTTTACCAAACTCCCGCCAAAGGGCAAGATTCGGACGATGTCATATTGGGTGATATTACCGCTGAGTTTGTCATCCACCCGGATGGAGCCACTATTGTAAATGACCGCATCAACGCCAGGGCTGGCCGCCAAGAAGGCTTTGCCAATGATGTCGGTCAGGTTGGTGGGCTGGTTGCGGATGCTTTTCTCAAGGCCATCCCACGGCTCCGTGGTGGAGTAAACCACTTGGTTGGGGTCAAAACCTTGTTCAGCAAAACTTTTATTGGCAATCTGTACCCATTTTTGAACGATTTGGGCAGTTTTGGGTTCTTCGGCAATGGTTGGCCCAATGGGCATCAGTTCTGATCGGATGTTGAGCCGACGGTTTTTTGGGTTAAATTTCAAGCGGTGCACATAAACAGTTTTAGCGTTGGCATCAGCCTTGAAAATGAGGGTGTTGCCCACTTGGTGTTTCATGTTTTCGTGGTCGTGCCCACCAATGATCAATTTAAGGCCGGGCAGTTGCTTGGCCAGTTCGATGTCCTGTTCAATTTCCAAGTGCGTCAGGGCAATCACAAAATCGGTTTGCGGGGCCAATAATTGGTATTCCCGAGCTGCCGCCGCGTAAAAATCTTCAAATACCACATGGGCTTTATTGACCGGTAAGCAAACGGCCAACACCCCGATTTTAGCCTTGGCTGTTTGGAGGATGACCGATTTGGCCAGCGGGGTGCGTTGGCCCTGTCGTTCTTGGTAAAAAGCCTCGGTGCTGGTACTGGTGCGGTGTTGTAGGTTGGCAATGATCCAAGGGAAGGTGGATTCGTTGAGCCGGGCCTGAAGATCGGCCTCGTCAATGTCAAACTCGTGGTTGCCAAAGGTGGCATAGTCGATGCCGGCGGCATTCATGACCTCAATCATTTGACGGCCAGCGATCCGCTTGCCCTCAAAACGCAGTGTACCCAATACCGAAGGGCTGACAAAATCACCAGCGTGCAAAAAATAAGTATCAGGGTTTTTGGCTTTTAGTTCGCGGTGGACGCTGGCCACGCGGGCCATTCCGCCCACTGCCCCGTTGGCCAGTGGGGTAATTTCATACACATCGTTAATGGCCAAGATGGTGGTTTCTTGGGTGGTCCGGCAGGCAACCAGCAGGAGCAAAAAGAACAATAAGTAAGAATGAGAGCGCATGGGAATTGGTTTTGTCAATGTCAAAGCGAAGATAGGTGGTAACAAAGAAAAGGGGAAATCATCAGTGATGATTTCCCCTTTTCTTTGTTGGGTGAAGACGGCAAGCCGCTATTGTACTGCTGGATAGTATTTTTCCAATACAGCGTTGAAATGGCTGGCTCGTTCCTTATTGAACTTGAGCCGGGCCTCCGCTTCATTGATTTTTTTGGTATCCCCTTCTTGGTTAATTTGGGGTGTTTGGCGCAATTGGGTAATCGTTTCTTGTTCCCGGGTGGCCAAGCTGGTGTAAATGTCTTGCAGTTGGTTGACCGTGTAGAGCCAAAGCTGGGCACGGTCGGCATAACTGTAATTGATTAATTTGTTGTCCACCACGAACTTAAGGTTGTCCTCGGCCCGCTTGCCCATTGTTTCGGCTATTTGCTTGGCTTTTTCAGTTTCGCCCAAAAAATAGTACAACCGAACATACTGCGGCATATAATAGTCATAGGCGATGCTAGCGTCAGGAATGCTTTTGAGACTATAGTCCAACACTTCTTTGGCTTTTTGGTCATTGCCATCCTCGTAGAACTGGAGGGCCAACCGGAAGAAGGCATTGCGCTCATTGGCGGCAAATTTGCGATATTCCTCGTCATGGTAAACATTGGGATTGTCGAATCCCCGAAATTGGAATTTCTTCAAATTTTCGTCCATCACGGTAGTGCTCACTTCGCCCATGCCACCTTGGCCCCGCGCCCGAACGGGCAGCAGGCGGTAGGCCATGCCTTCCATGAACAGGTAATCCCGCACGTCGATGGCGGTAGTAGCGGCCGAGGTGTTGTTGAAATAAATGGGCCGGTCCCAATTGAAATTGGCAATGAGATCCAAGATCATCAAATCGCTCTTGTAGAAGGTCGATGAGCCTTTGCGCAGCCCGAAGGTCAATTGTTTGAGCACTCGGCTTTCCATTCCCTTGGGGATAATGCCTTTGGCGATCACTCCCGCACTGTCAACTGGGACGGTGAACAACCGCGAAGGCGAGATGGTCAACATCTCATTGTCGCCATAGGGCCGCATAATGGCCGGATTGTTGGTTTTGACATAGCCCAAATATTTTTTCAAGTTGAGGGCGCGGTCTTCATTGGCTTGGGGATCGATATAAACGACATCATTTTTTCCCGATTTGTAGTTTTCCCACTCGAGCGAGAAAGGCAGCGGCTCGGATTCATACACTTTGCGGCGCATCTGGTCAATGTACCAGTCGGTGTTGAAATAACTCAACACGATTACGCGGACATCGGTGCGGAACCCTTCCACCTCCTGCACATACCAGAGCGGGAAGGTGTCATTGTCGCCCCCGGTGAACAGGATGGCATTGGGGGCACAACTGGCCAAGGTATTGCGGGCTTGATCCACTGAGTGGAACCGTCCGTGGCGGTTGTGGTTGTCCCAGCCTTTGACACCCATGAGCAGCGGCACAATGGCACAAAGGGCGGCGGCAATAATCGGGCGGGCCACCGCGCTTTTTACCAACTTTTTGAGGGCATCGGCCACGGCGATCACTCCCAAACCGATCCAGATGGCAAAGGCATAGTAAGAACCCACATAGATGTAGTCACGCTCGCGTGGCTCGGTGGGAGGGGAGTTCATGTACACCACCAGCGCAACCCCAGTCAACACAAACAACATTCCCACGAAGGAGAACCCCTTTTCGTCCTTTTTCAATTGGTAGAACATCCCGATCAAACCCAAAATAAGCGGCAACATGTAGAAATTGTCGCGGGCGCGGTTTTTGCCAATTTCCTCGGGGGCATCGCTCGGGGACCAGGGGAGCAGCCAGGCCGCTTCTTTGTCGTCACCATCGCGCCCCGCAAAATTCCAAAGGAAGTAGCGGAAATACATGTGGCCCATTTGGTAGGTGAACAAGAACTTAAGGTTGTCACCCATGCCGGGGCGGTAGTCTTTATCTTGGGGCAAATTGAGCCAGCTTTGGTAGAGTTTGGCGTGGTCATCGGTCTGGCTGTAAATCCGGGGCAAAAGCATATTGTCCTTGTAAGCCATCGTCATTTTGATGTCGTAGCTTTCGTAGCGGTTTTTGCCCTTGCGAAAGACCGAGTCACCATAGACCGTTTCCAGCCGCTCCGATTTGAAAGTCCGGCCAAAAAACAAGGGGCGGTCGCCGTATTGTTCGCGTCGCAAGTAGGACACAAAGCTGATGATATCTTCGGGGTTGTTTTCGTCAATGGGCGGGTTGGCGTTGGATCGGATCAAGATCAATGAATAAGAGGAATATCCGATCAAGATAAACACCAAGCTCATCAACGCAGTATGCAAAATGGTTTTGCCGTGATCGAGCGAATAGCGGATGCCATAAACCAGACCGCCAAGGCACAGGGCGATGAACAGAATGATGCCCGAGCCAAAAGGTAGGCCAAACGAGTTGACAAACATGACCTCCAGTTTGCCCGCCAAAGTGGGCAGGCCGGGGATGATGCCCTCCATGATGACGGCAATGATCACCAAACTCATGAGCAAAGTGGCCACAATGCCGAGGAAAGTGGGGGTTTTGTACTTCTTGAAATAATAGACCAGGCCCATGGCTGGCAGCGTGACCAAGTTGAGCAAGTGAACCCCAATGGACAAGCCCATCATATAGGCAATGAGCAACAGCCACTTGTTTTCGTCGACTGCATCCTCGAGGGTTTCCCACTTGAGCATGGCCCAGACCACAAAGGCAGTGAAGAACGAGGACATGCCATATACTTCGGCTTCGGCGGCCGAAAACCAGAACGAATCCGAGAAAGTGTAAGCCAAAGATCCGATGGTGCTGGCCCCGAGCAGGGTCAATTGTTGGGCCAAAGAATAGGTGCCATCAGTTGCTTCCGGCGGGCCCACGAGCTTGCGGCCCAGCAATGTGATGGACCAAAACATGAATAGGATGGTGAAACTACTGGACAGTACCGACACCATGTTGACCCAATAACCCACTTGCAAGCCATCGCCCATGGCAAGCATGGAAAATAAACGACCGACCAACAAGAAAAGCGGTGCGCCGGGCGGGTGGGGAACCATCAGTTTGTAAGACACGGCAATAAACTCACCACAGTCCCAAAAGCTGGCGGTTTGTTCGGCCGTCATCGCATAAACCACTGTGGCGACGGCAAAAATGATCCAGCCTGTAATGTCGTTTAATTTCTTGAAAGACATAAATGTTGATTGTTGAATGGTCAGATAGCGCAAAAGTTGCCAATCCAATGCGCGAAACTACAAAATTGCCCTTTAAAATGGTAGGTTTTAAAGTTTATTAAGATCGGTGGTTCATTGGCCAATGACAGTGGCGCTCAACTGGACCGGGATCGTGGGCCGGGCCGGGTCATTGGTTTGGATGGTGAACCGGCGGGTTTGCTTGCCCGTTTGCCCATTGTGCTTGAAGCGGACTTGGATCACGGCAAAATCGAGCGGGGCCACCGATATGGCGCGATTCGACAAGATCTCACAGTCGGCTTCGGGGCGGATCACGGTTTCCAGCGTAGTGCTGCCTTCATTTTGCAGCACAAACTCGGTGACTACGTTTACCCCGAGGTAAACATCGCCCAAATTTTGTTCGGCTTCGCTGAGCCGGATCTTGGGGCCGTTCACCACCACTGGGGTGGGTAAATCGGGGTGAGCCTCCAGCACATTCACGATCAGGGTCATTTCCAACTTGGGCTGGGCATGGTTGGTGGTAAAAATCGTGATGTTGTCCTGAAAGTAACCAGCAGTGCCCCTTGTCTTGGGATCGTAAGTGACCACAATAGCCCCAGTCTTGCCCGGTTCAACCACATTAGAGGAATCGAAATAGACTTTGATGTGTGGGGAAGTCAGTATTTTTTTGGTAAAAGTGATTTTATCCTTACTGGTGTTCAGCATTTCAAATTTCTTGCTCACCGTAGCGGTATTTTTGATAGTGCCAAGGTTGAGGTTCTTGTACCGGAAACGGAAGTTGCCATTTTGATAAACGAACATGCTCAGCAAATCTTCAGAGGCGGAGGGCATAATGTAGCCCTTGAGCGTGAGCTCGTGGGTACGGGGGTAGGCATCGGTAATGGCGACAAACTTTTTCTCGTAGGGACCGGGCCGGATCGGGTCAAAGCTCACTTTGATCCTACCGGTTTCACCCGGGTAAACGGGGGTAGTGGTGTAAAAACTGGTGATGCAGGCGCAATCAGTCTCCACTCGTAAAATGCTGATGGGGATATTGCCAGTGTTTTGAAAAACGTACTGGTAATGCACGGGCGCTTTGTCCTTGTTGGTTTTGCCCGCATCGTACTCGGTAGCATTAAAGGTGATGGTGGGGGTGTTTTGGGCCCGCACAATCGTAACCGCGAGGCAGGAAAAAACCCAAATCAGTAGAATGTAACGCATAACTTTGCTGAATAGGCCCCCAAAATAGCCTAATTTCGGGATTGGGTGAAAAACTACCAACGAGTCGCCAATATCAACTTGACAACCCGTTGGGCTTGATTGGACGGCAGTAACGCGGCGTTCGATTATTTGGCCAAATTATCCAACAAAAACTGTTTGAATTTGGCAAAATTATTGTCCATGGGGAGGCTCTTTTTCTCCCGGTTCAACAAGTGTTGGATCCGCTCTGGCACGTGGATGCGTTCCCCAATGATGGGCTCGACCACTTCGGCAAACTTGACCGGGTGCGCAGTCTCGAGCACAATCCCGCAGATATTGCGGTCATGTTCGCGCATAAATTCCTTGAGTGCCCAGTAGCCGAGTGCACCGTGCGGATCGATCAGATAAATGTAGCGGGCGCGTACCTCGGCCAATGCCTCGCGAGTGGCCACATCATCATAAGCGTAGCCATAAACCGCGTGGCGCATATCGGGCCATGAGTCACCAAATAAATCGGCCATCCGGGCGAAATTGCTTGGGTTGCCCACGTCCATTGCACTGGATAAGGTTTGGACCGAGGGCCGGGGCTTGAACTGCCCGGTTTGGAGGTATTCGGGCACTATGCTGTTGGCGTTGGTGGCGGCCACAAATGCCCGGATCGGGATGCCCATCCGTTGGGCAATCAGCCCAGCCGTCAAATTGCCAAAGTTGCCACTTGGTACCGAAAACACTATTGGCAAGAGGTTTTCGTAGAGTTGTTTGGCCTGAGAATAGGCATAAGCATAATAAAATGACTGGGGGATGAGCCGCGCAATGTTGATCGAGTTGGCCGATGAAAGTTGCAGGTTTTGGGCCAGCTCCTGGTCAAGAAAAGCCTCTTTGACCAGTCTTTGGCAATCATCGAAAGTGCCATCCACTTCCAAGGCCGTGATGTTTTCTCCCAAGGTGGTGAACTGCATTTCTTGAAAAGGGCTGACCTTTCCTTTGGGGTAGAGCACGGTCACGGTAATGTTTGGCAGGCCCAAAAAGCCATTGGCCACGGCACTGCCAGTATCGCCAGAAGTGGCTACCAAAATGTGCAGGGATTGGCCGCTGTCGGCCACCAAATAGGACATGGTTTGGGCCATGAACCGGGCACCAAAATCTTTGAAGGCGAGCGTTGGGCCGCGAAAAAGTTCCAAAATATTGATATTGTCGCCCAGCGGCACTAGTGGCGCATCAAATTCAGTGGTTTTATTCACTATGAGTTGCAGTTGGTCAACTGGTATGTCGTCACCCATGATTGCCTCGGCCATTTGAAAGGCAATTTCAGCAAAGCTGAACTGTTCAATCTCCCGGATAAAATCGGGGGGCAGTGCAGGGATATGGGTCGGCATGAACAATCCATTATCGGAGGGCAAGCCTTTCAGGACGGCCTCGCGGAAGCTCGCCACTGGTGCGGTGTGCTTAGTACTGTAATAGTTCAAGATCGGTCTATTTAGAGGGTACCTAATTTGTGTCAAATATAAAAATTGTATAAAAAAACAGGTTTTTGTCATTCCAAGTCAGGGAGAAAACAACCACCAGTGAGTGCATTTCAAGGGGCCAACCGGGCAATAGCCCAGATGCCGTTGGTGTTGGTGTAGGCCACCCGGTCGTGGAGGCGGCTGCGACGGCCCTGCCAAAATTCTAGGTAGTCCGGTAATAGACGATAGCCCCCCCAATGTTCGGGGCGGGGCGGATCGGAGGTCTCGTAATCTTTTGCCAACTTAGCCATTTCGGTTTCCAATTGTTGGCGCGCGTCAATGACTTTGCTTTGCGGCGAGGCAATGGCCCCAAGCCGGCTCAATTTGGGCCGGGAATTGAAATAGTCGGTGGATAGGGCAGGGGCCACGCGCTCCACCCGGCCCTCGATGCGCACTTGGCGCTCCAGCTCGACCCAGTGGAAGGTGAGTGCGCCATAGGGATGGGCCAACAGATCCAGCCCTTTGCGACTGTCATAATTGGTAAAAAACAAAAAGCCGTGATCTACTCCCTTCAACAACACGATCCGGGCCGAAGGGCGGCCATTGGGGCCAATGGTGGCCAAGTTCATGGCCGATGGCTCCACCAAGCCGGAATTCAGGGCCTCGGCAAACCAACCATCGAACTGGACCAACGGATCCGGGACTACCTCTGATTCGTCCAAAGCCTTGAGCGTATATTCCTTGCGGAGACTGGCAATATCCATTCTTTCCATTGTTTGGGGCAAAAGTACAACCCTAGCGGATAAGCTAAGGCAAAAAAGAGAAAAACTTGGTAGTTAACGCAAGAAGTAGTAATTTTAAGTCCTTAATTAACCTATAACCGCTTGAAAAAGCTTGTCATTACTCTTGCACTGCTGGGCGTGGCCCACACAAGTGCCTTGGCCCAAGACAAAACTACCTCGGACGAGTTGTTGTACCGCAGCCAGATGGCCTACGGAATCAACTTCAACAGTAACGCAGGCCTCATCGGGGGCGGTATGCTCCGATACTCCCGGGCCATTACCTCCCGGATGAACCACAGCTTTTCACTCGAGGTGGTCAATATCAAGCACCCACGCGAGCAGCGCACGCTCAGCCAGGTATCAGGCGAAAACTATGTCCCCGGTAAACAAAACTTTTTGATGCTTATTCGGCCCCAATACGGCAGGGAATTTGTTCTGTTTAAGAAGTCGGCCGAGCAGGGAGTCCAGATTAATTTTTTGGCTGCGGTTGGCCCAGCCATCGCCGTGGTTCCGCCCTATATTATTGAGTACGAAAATGCCAACAACCAAGTATTCCGGGGCCAATACAACCCGGCCATCCACCAAGATTTCACGCGGATCCGTCGGGCTGCCGGGTTTAGCGAAAGTTTACCGTCCAGCAATTTTGTCTTTGGGGCGAGCATAAAGACCTCGCTCAGTTTTGAGTTTGGCAGTTTCAAGAACAACGTGACGGGCTTTGAGGTTGGCCTCCAAAGCGATTTGTTGGCCCAGCGGGTCATCATGATGCCCTTGGCAAATAACCGGCAAAACTATTTTTCGGTTTTTGTCAACCTGTTTTATGGAAGCCGCCGGTAACACTTCTTTTTGGCCAAGGCTGGCTGCCAAATTTTATCCAATCTATTTTATGCAATCAAATTTTTCAAAAACTGACATGAAAAACCACTTTTTTTCTTTTTTGTTGATGGGGTTGTTTTCCCTGTTGGCACTCCCTGTCTTGGCTCAAGACGATGTGGCTTCCGATGGCTCTACCGGCGGTACTTTTGAACAAGATGTCATCAAGCTGTTTGAGGTGAGCAATTCGACTGCCACCTACAAGGCCGTAATCCCCCAATTGTTTTCCCAATTCAAGGCGATGAACAACAAAGTGTCCGCCGAAGTATGGGCCGAACTGGAAAAAGAAATGGCGAGCGATATTAGCGAACTGCAAAAAATGCTGATCCCGGTGTATCAAAAGCATTTTACCCAGTCTGAAATCCGGGCCATCACCGCCTTTTATGAAACCCCGGCCGGGCGCAAATTTGCCGAAAAGCAAGTGCCATTGAGTCAAGAATCCATGCAAGTGGGCCAAACTTGGGGCCAGTTCATCGGCCAGAAAGTGGCCGAAAAGCTCAAGGCCAAGGGATATTGATCGGGATTGCCAAACCAACATCATCATTTTGGGGTTAGGAGCATAGGAATCATCTCAATAATCATCAAACCATGATTGAACTCCCTGTATTGGAACAGGCGGCCCCGGTGCCCATTGCCCGGGCAAAGCGACCCGATTGGTTGCGGGTTAAGTTGCCCGTGGGCCAAGAATATGCCAAAGTCCGCCGCATTGTGGACAATAATAAACTGCATACCATTTGCGAAAGCGGCAATTGCCCCAACATGGGTGAATGCTGGGGGGCGGGCACGGCCACTTTCATGATTTTGGGCAACGTGTGCACCCGGGGCTGTTCTTTCTGTGCCGTGGCCACGGGCCGCCCCACCGAGTATGACACCGACGAGCCGCGCCGAGTGGCCGAGGCCATTCAACTCATGGGGGTCAAACACGCCGTGCTCACCTCGGTCAACCGGGACGAACTCAAGGATCGCGGGGCTGAGATTTGGTACCAGACCATCCGATCGGTGAAAGAACTCAGTCCCAACACCACCATTGAAACGCTCATTCCCGATGTGAAAGGCAACTGGGAGGCCCTGTACCGCATGGTTTCGGCGGGCCAAGAAGTAGTGTCGCACAATATGGAAACGGTGGCCCGGCTCTATCGCCGGGTGCGGCCCCAAGCCCGCTACGAACGCAGCCTTGAGCAAATAAAGCTCACCAAGGAATATGGCAAACGCACCAAATCGGGCATCATGCTCGGCTTGGGCGAAACCACCGAGGAGGTATTGACGGCCATGGACGATCTGATTGCCCACGGTCTGGATGTATTAACGCTGGGCCAGTATCTCCAGCCTACCAAACTCCACTTGGAGGTGGCGGAATTTATCCACCCGGATCAATTTGCGTTCTACAAGGAGGAAGGTCTGAAGCGAGGGTTCAACTATGTGGAATCTGGGCCGCTGGTGCGGTCATCGTACCACGCCGAGCGCCACATTTAAAGGCTTCTTGGCAAGGCAACACTCAACCAAAATTGGTTAGAGAATAGTCAACACCGTGAGCTTGTTAGCATCGGCGCGGTCAGATCATCGTAATTACCTGAATCATCTGCATCACAGCATAAAATTGCCAAAAAGGCCGCCCTTGAACCAGGGGCGGCCTTTTTGGTTGATCGGTTTGATTCGTTTACCATTTATGGCCGGGTTCACCGAGCCTCGCCCGGCGCACCCAGCCACAAATGGGACTTTGGGGGGCCGCTATTTGTCCAGCCAGATCCGTTGCTCGGTGGTTCCCGAGGCAGTGGCCACTTTGACCAGGTACACGCCGGCCAGCGGGAAATCAATGGGCAGCCGGCGCAGGCCGCCGCCGGGCACTTGGGCAAAATGCTGGAGTGCCACGCCCATGGTGTTGTAGATCGTCACTTGGGCGTTTTCTGCTGCTTGGATGTACAGGTCGCCCCCGAACGCAAAGGCGCGGACACTGCTGCCCACTTGGGCCCGGCCCACCACTTCGGAGGCGCGGCGCAGGTAGAAGCGGTCGCGGTAGTTGCCCGCTTGCAGGTTCAGGGTGTGGCTCCGGCCGGTCTGCAGGTAATAAAATTCGCC
>JBBQXF010000112.1:0-15530 GCA_038209965.1 Cytophagales bacterium
TTTCAAGAAGTACTTGCGCAAAATGGGCGTGAAAGATGCTTGGATCGTGGCTTACAAGGACAATCAGCGGGTAAACGTCAAAGATGTCCACCAAGGTAAAGGTGGCGAAGACGCGCCGCAAGAGTAGTTGCCGCACCAACCGATTTTAAAAAGGTCAAGTTCCGTCGAACTTGACCTTTTGGTTTTGGGCCAAATAGTTCCCAATTGCGTTTACTCGAAAGAATAGCCCAAGCCACCCGCTGTTTGGCCTTGGCGAAAAACAATGCGTCGGCCTTGCGCTTCCTCCACAATTTTGAGCAGTTTGGCCAACCCAAAAGCCAAGTAGAACTTGCTCAATGGCTCGGCCAAGGGATACTGGGCGGTGTAATGAAGTTCCAATTCTTGGAATCTGATCAGATCATTGAGGAATGTTTGCATGGTAATGGTAAGTTGAACGATTCATTTAAATGCTGGTATTGGGCGGACAAATCAGGCCAGTAGTTTTTGGAAGCTGGCCTTGGCTTTGCCACTAAACAAAGAGTCTTCGGCGTTGGCCCTTGCTTCGGCCAGCGTCAAGTTGGGCTGGGCGGTTTTGAGGGCAAAAGCGGCATTGGTCAACACGACGGCATTTTGGGCGGATGTCCCCTCCCCTTTCAGCACTTTGGTAAACACTTGGGCGGCGGCTTGCACCGTGTCCCCGCCGTGCAGGTCGCTTTGGGCCAAGGTGGGCAGGCCCAGATCGCCAGGCCCGAGCACCCGCTCCCCGCCGTTGTCAATCAATTTGAAATCCCCGGTCAATGAAATTTCGTCATACCCATCGAGGGAATGCACTACGGTAAAATTTTTGGTAGTCTGTTGATATAAATAGCCGTAGAGCCGAGCTAGTTCCAAATTGAACACCCCCACAAACTGGTTGTCGGGCCGGGCCGGGTTCACCATCGGCCCCAACATGTTAAAAAAGGTCTTGATTCCCAGCTCTTTGCGCACTGGGGCCACGTTTTTCATGGCCGGATGGAACAGCGGTGCATGGAGAAAGCAGATATTGGTCGTTTCCAGTTTTTTGATCAGTAGCCCGGTTTCGCTGGTAAATTGGTAACCGAAGTATTCCAGCATATTGGATGATCCCGAAACTGAGGAAACGCCGTAATTGCCATGCTTGACCACTTTTTGCCCAGCCCCGGCTACCACAAAAGCCGTTAAGGTGCTGATATTGAAGGAGTCTTTGGAATCGCCACCCGTGCCGCACACATCGATGGTGGAATAGGCCGACACATCGAGCGGCACACACAGCTCCAGCATGGCATCCCGAAAGCCGGCCAACTCCTCGACGGTGATGCTCCGCATCAAAAAAACCGTCATAAAAGAGGCCACTTGGCTGTTGTTGTATTTGCCCAACGCTAGGTTGATCAATACCTCTTTTGATATTTCCTTGCTCAAGGTTTTGTATTCAAACAAGTGGTTCAGAATGTCTTTCATAAAATGGGGATAGGGCGACTAGCCTTAATTCAACCAATTGGCAACCAACTCTTTGCCATACTCAGTAATGTAGGATTCCGGGTGAAACTGCACGCCGTGCACTTGATAGGTGCGGTGGCGGAGGGCCATGATCACACCATCGGCGTCGGTGGCGGTCACTTGCAGGCTGGCCGGGAAACTGGCCCGATCCACTACCCACGAATGGTAACGGCAAGTGGCAAATTGCCGGGGCAAATGGGCAAACAACGGATCTTGGGGCTCGGTGACCAGCGTGTCCGTGGCGATGCCGTGCACTACTTCGCCCAAATTGCGGAGCGTGCCCCCAAATGCCTCCCCGATGGCTTGGTGGCCCAAACACACGCCCAAGATCGGTTTGGTGGGAGCGTAGCGGCGGATCAGCTCGGGCATGATGCCTGCTTCGGCCGGTAGGCCCGGCCCCGGGGACAGCAGAATGCGGTCAAATTCGGCCACTGCCTCCACCGTGATCTTGTCATTGCGGAACACTACCGGATCTTGGCCCAGTTCTTTGAGCAAATGGACCAAGTTATAAGTGAAAGAATCGTAATTGTCCAATACCAAAATTTTCATGCGCTTTTCAGTTAAATTGTGTCGGGACCAAAACAAAAGCGGCTTACCTGATGAACAGGTAAGCCGCTTTTGGTGGTGGGCAGTGATTTATCCAATAGCTTCCTGTTCGCCCGAGAAATCGAGTTGCCAGAACCAATAAAAGCCAAAAGAAGTAGTGCGCTGATCCATAAGTACGCAAAGGTTGACCGAAGTTTTGGAACCACCAAATTTTTTCAAATAATTTAAAAGCGGCAGCCCAGCAAAAACTGGAAGGTTTGGAAGCCAAATCCTAGCTTCCTTGACTTCCTGCTGTCAATATAGTCCACCGTTCGGTTAAGTCGCGATTCAAAGAAAACCCCACCAAAAGGACGTTTGTATTCCACTCCTATGCCACCAATAAATTCACTAGTCCCCATTTCAAATTTGGGCTCGCTGAAATGGGCCAACCGAAAACTGGGGCCGGCCAGTAGGTACGGACTTGCCGTTTTTTTTGGACAAAAAACACCCTGTCCCCAAACAAAAAGTAAGGCAAACAAGCCAAAAATTCGGTCTTGTAAAAATGTGAACTGCATGATACATGGGTTTAAGCCCCAAATATCACCACCGAAACGATAAATGAAAAGCGTTGCACCCGTTATTAGTGTGTTCGGGTGCGGCCGCCATCCACGGCCAAGCTCGTACCGTTTACATAAGCCGCCGCTGGGGTGCACCAGAACGCCGCCACTGCCGCTATCTCCTCGGCGGTGCCAAATCTCCCCGCTGGGATTTCGGCCAGCATCCCCACCTCAATCTCGGCGGCTGACTTGCCCGCCTTGCTGGCCCGGCCCCCAATGAGCGAGGTCAACCGGCCGGTGGACGTATAACCGGGCAGAATGTTGTTTACCGTGATGCCAAACGGAGCCAGTTCCGTGGCCAATGTCTTGCCCCAACTGGCCACTGCGCCCCGGATGGTGTTGGATACACCCAAGCCCGGTATGGGTTCCTTGACACTGGTGGAGATGATATTGACAATTCGGCCATAACCAGCCGCTTTCATTTGGGGCACCAAAGCTTGCACCAATAGCTGGTTGCAAAGCAAATGCTGGGCGAAGGCATTGCTAAACTCGATTAGCTGGGCATCGATCGCCTGCCCGCCGGGAGGGCCACCGGTATTGTTGATCAAAATATGGACTGGGCCGGCGCTGGCCACAAAACCGGCCAAAGCGGTTTCCAAGTTGGCCGGGTCGGCAAAATCGGCCACCAAGTAGCCATGCAGCTGGCCCGCTGGGGTGGGCAGTGTGGCTTGGGCCTCGCGAAGGGCGGTTTCGTTGCGGGCCAGCAACGTCACTTCGGCCCCGAGTGCGGCCAGTTCATGGGCAATGGCCCGGCCGATTCCTTGCGTACTCCCGCACACGAGGGCTTTTTTATGGGTCAAATCTAGGTTCATAAGTCGGTGATGGTGATGTTGGGCCACTTCAGGGGCCATTTCGGTTGGCAAGTTAACCTGCCTGTGGCAAATGGCCAAGGGCGGCCCCGTGGCACTCCCCGACAAGTACCGCGAAAATCACCTCAAATTGGCCTAGTTTTAAAATGAGTTTGGCAACTAAACGGGTTTGGCTAATTGGTTTTCAATAATTTAATTTTCTACTAGCTGGAGAATTGATTTTATTTGGGCAAGGCGATTGTGGCTTGCCGGAGCACATTCCCTACTACTGGGTTTATCCGGGCAAACGCTACCATTTGCGCCCCAAGGCAGAACCGGATCGCCCGTAGAAAAATCATTAACTTTAGGTTGCTCAAGCCACCACCTTGGTAAAACGGGGTAAATTGCGATTTAACACCGCTTATCGACTGAACTTGCCAAAAGCCCAGCAGTGGCGGTATTTTCCCATAAACAACCATTTACTTGACATGATTGAACTGAAAGATTATCAGATAAGCCCCGAAACGGGTTTTCTGCCCGACTGCCCGTTGACCGATCTGGCCGGCGAGAATGCTGCGTGGCAATTTGTCTTGCGCCAAACCCCGAAATTGCTCCTCACGGGCCGCTACGAAACATTTTTGCAAGCATTGTCGCCTTATTGGATCGATTCCTCGTCCACGGCCCATCTGGAACGCGATATGCGGGTGTTGGCCTATCTTACCCACGCCTACTTGTGGGGGAAAAAAGAAGTCACGACCACACTGCCGGCTTATTTGGCCCAGCCATTTGTGGCGGTAGCCGAAAAGTTGGGCCGCCCCGCCATTCTGTCCTACCCATCCTACTGCCTGTTCAATTGGCAGCGGATCGACGCGGCCCAGCCACCGCACATCGGCAATTTGCTCATGATCGACAACTTCTTGGGCGGGGCCGACGAAGATTGGTTCATCCTGATCCACGTGGAGATTGAGGCCAAGGCGGCGCGGGCCCTCCGAGCCATCCCGTCCCTGTTGCAAAATGCGCACGATCACGACCTCGCAGGCGTGGCCCACGGCCTGCGCGAAGTCGTGGCCAGTTTGCAGGACATCAACGCCACCATGAACCGGATGCCCGAATATTGCGACCCGTACATTTATTATACCCGCGTCCGGCCCTATATTTTCGGGACCAAAAACAACCCCGCCCTGCCCGATGGCCTCATATATGCGGGCTGTTTTGGCGGCGTGGCCCAGTTCTACCGGGGCGAAACCGGAGCCCAAAGTGCCATCGTGCCCACCATCGACGGCCTGTTGGGCATCCAGCACGAAAACGATCCCCTGCGCGAGTACTTGCTCGAGATGCGCCAGTACATGGTGCAGGCGCACCGCCAGTTCATTGAAAAAGTAGAGGCCGACTCGGTGGTGCGGGCCGTGGTGCAGGCCCACCCGGGCGACGCCAGCCTCCAAGTGGCGTACCAGCAATGTTTTGACGAACTGCACCGCTTCCGATCCAAGCACTTGGAATATGCGGCCACCTACATTGCCCGGCAGGCCGCCCAGCACAACAACAGCACCGAAGTGGGCACGGGCGGCACGCCGTTCATGCGCTATTTGGCCAAACACCGCGACGAGACCAACATCGACGTGCAAATAGTATTGTCCTAGGGTTTGCGCCGCCGCTCGCTGTCCCGCTCATGACTGATTGCCTGTTGCGTGCCCCGGCAAGTGGTAATGATCCGGCAGCTTTAGATGCGCCAGTGGCCGTGCCGGATTTGCCATCCCCACGGCCCCTTCTTAGCAATGAGCCATTTCGCGGGGCCGCAGACCTGCCCAATCGGCCCGGGGGAAAGTCAGTGGGGGCCAGCACGAGGAAAAAGCGCAAGAAAGTTGCCGAGATTGGTGCATTTATGCCACAAAGTAGCCAACTTAGCGGAGACTAAACTTAGTAACACTTTTTTACCCATCCAACGCACCGTAACCATGTGGCAACAACTGAAGGGATCTTCGCGCTTCGGGCAAGAACTGGAAACTTGGGTGACCGAGGGGCTGATCACCACCGATCAGGCCGCTACTTTGAGCCGCCGCTATGAATTGGATCAAGAGCCCGCTTGGTACAAACAATCGGGCAATTTGCTGAAAGCCACGGCCCTGCTCATTTCGGCAATGGGTTTCTTTTTGCTCATTGGGGCCAACTGGGATCATCTGCCCCGAGCGGTCAGGGTGCTGACTGGACTGCTCCCATTGGTAGCGGCCTACGGTTTCGCGATCCGGTGCATGTGGGACGATGACCAGCAAAAAGCCGAACTGGCCATGATCTTCGGCACGCTGGCTTTCGGGGCCAACATTGCCCTGCAAGCCCAGATTTTTCACATTTCGGCTTATTTTCCCGATGGCATTTTGTGGTGGATCATCGGGGCCATGCCCGTTATCTGGTTTTTTCGCAGCGCTTTCTTGCACGTCGTTTTCCAAGCCCTCTTCATCGGTTGGCTGGGCATACAAAACACCTACTATCAATTTTCATGGTGGTCGCCCTTACTCATGGCCGGATTCGCCTATCTACTATACATAAAACCCAACGCTTTTGGCCTTTTGCTCATGTTGGGCAGTTTTTATATGTTCATTGTCAACGGGATAATTGCCGCTGAGCAAGCGCACTTGGCCACTGAATATGTGTGGTCGCTGTTGCCGGCTTTCTGGCTCGTCTATGGCTTGCTGTTCTTGGTCTTGTTTGGGTATGTGCACCACCAGTACAGCGAGCGGGTGAACCGTTGGCTCCCTTGGTTGATGCAAGTTGGGCTGGCCTCCCTCTTCTACTCCCAGACTTTTTTCGATTTGGTCAGGGAAATATTCAATCAGTCTGCCGTGGGAGGCATCCCCATCAGCCTGTGGGTCATGGCTGTGATCGCGGTCGGCCTTTACCTGAACCGGCCCAAAACTGCCACCATGAACCTTAATTTCGGGATCATGTTTTTCTTGCTCCTTCCCGCCCTCTTGGTCTTGACACTGGACACCGCATTGGCCACGGCACAGAATACCGGCTTAATCAGCCCAGGGATATTTTACCAGCAAACCAGGGAAATGGCCAAAGTCTATGAATGGGTGGCCAATGTGTTGTTCATTGCCTTTGCGGTCTGGAAAGTTTGGTACGGCACGCACACCCGCCAGAAAGATATTTTCATGACCGGAATTTTCTGGCTCGTGGTCTGGGTGTTGGGGCGCTACATGGTGTTAGTGGGCGATTATTTGACCACCGGCCTCATTTTTATCGGCTTTGGGATCGGGCTGTATTTTGTCAACAAACTGTGGGACAGTCGGCTCAGGGAAGGATCGCCGGCCGGTAAATCTATTAACCAAGAATAAAACCCGAGTTAGTTTTCGGCTTGGCTTTTACCGCCAAAAATTGGTTTGGGGCAAATGAAGGGACAACTCCACAAAATTTGGGTGCTCAATTTTTTGTATCAATCTGAAACCGGTTCCGGCAATTGTTAGTATCTATTTTCAATGGTTTATTTTTCCGACCAGTGGAAAATCAATTTTGTTTGGGCATAATACTTTAAATGGGAGCAGCCTGATTTTGGCAGTCAACCTGAAGCAGTTCTTGTGGTTGATGCCAAAACAGCTTAAGTGTCCAGTAGATCACACTACAGCCAAATTTTCGTAAATTTACACCTCGAACAAAACTAACGACCAAATCCAATGAAATACCTCGATCAGTTCAACTTTGCGGGCAAAAAAGCCTTGGTGCGGGTTGATTTTAATGTGCCACTGGACGGCGAGTTTGCCATCACCGATGACACCCGCATCACGGCTGCATTACCAACGGTCAAGAAAATTTTGGCCGATGGCGGATCGGCCATCCTCATGTCGCACTTGGGCCGGCCCAAAGGTGGCCCCGAGCCCAAGTATTCCCTTTCCCATTTGGTGGCCCATTTGTCGAGCTTACTGGGCCTGCCGGTCAAATTTGCCGATGATTGCGGCGGGCCCAGTGCAGTTGATCTAGCAGCCAGTTTGCAGCCCGGGGAGGTATTGCTGTTGGAAAACTTACGGTTTTACAAAGAAGAAGAAAAGGGCGATGCCCAATTTGCCCAACAACTGGCCGCCCTCGGGGATGTATACGTGAACGACGCTTTTGGCACCGCCCACCGCGCCCACGCATCCACCACGGTGGTGGCTCAATACATGGCCGATAAAATTTGCGGCTATCTAATGGCGGCTGAGGTCACCAACGGCCAAAAAGTACTGGAAAATCCCCAACGGCCCTACACCGCGATCATGGGTGGGGCCAAAATCTCCGACAAACTGCTGCTCATCGAGAACTTGCTCAGCAAAGTGGACAACTTACTCATCGGCGGGGCCATGGCCTACACCTTTTTCCGGGCCGCCGGGGGCGATACTGGCAAGTCGCTCGTGGAAGAGGACAAACTTCACCTGGCCTTGGACTTGGTGCAAAAAGCCAAGAACAATGGGGTGCGATTGCTCCTGCCAGCGGACAGTGTGGTGGGCGACAACTTTAGCAACGATGCCACTAAACAATTGACCAGCAGCATGGAAATTGGGCCCGAATGGATGGGCATGGACATTGGGCCGGATGCGCGCAAGGAATACGCCGAAGTGATCGAGAACTCCAAAACCATCCTCTGGAACGGCCCAATGGGCGTTTTTGAATTTGACAACTTCGCCCGGGGCACCATCGAAGTGGCCGAGGCAGTGGTTCGCGCCACCCAAAATGGGGCGTTTTCGCTCATTGGCGGTGGTGATTCGGCGGCGGCCATCAACCAGTTGGGCTACGCTGCCGACGTTTCTTACGTATCCACGGGCGGGGGCGCGCTGCTCGAGCTGATGGAAGGCAAAGTGCTGCCCGGCGTAAAAGCATTGGAAGAATAAACCGTTTTCTGACCGCGCAAACTACCAAGTCCACCCACTCGGCAGGGGTACAACGCCTCAGCCGGGTGGCTTTTTTCTTTCACTGATTCTCCACTTTTTGGTGGGGAGAAGCTTGGGCCAACTCCACCAACCCATCCCCATTTTCAACATGGATTTTGGCAAACTGGCCACCATCACCGGGGTTGATTTTACCCTGCCCGCCGATCACCCGCAAACCCGCCAAGTATTGGCGCAGTCTGCTGGGCCGGTGCAGCCGCAGGTTTATGTAGGCTGTCCGGTGTGGGCCTGCCGCAACTGGGTGGGCAAAATTTACCCTCCCTTGGCCAAAGAGAAGGATTTTTTGCCGCTCTACACCCGCCAATTCAACTGCATCGAGCTCAACACCACCCACTACCGAACGCCCGACGGGCCGACCATCGCCCGGTGGCAGCGTGAAGCGGCCCCGGGGTTCAAATTTTGCCCCAAATTATTGCAAGAAATCACCCACCAGCACTTGCTACAAGGAAAAATGGCCCAGGCCCAGGCCCAATTGTTTGCCGATCAAGTGGCGGGATTGGGTGATAAACTGGGCACGGTTTTCATGCAATTGCCCCCCTATTTTGGCCCCGACAAGACCAAGGAGTTGGCTACGTTCCTGCACCACTGGCCCCGGCAAATTCCACTGGCGGTTGAGTTCAGGCACGAGGCTTGGTTCACGGCCGGAGGGGCAAGGATGAACGAAATAGCTGGCATTATGCAGGAATTATCGGTGGGCACCGTCATCACCGATGTGGCTGGCCGGCGCGATGTACTGCACCAGCGGCTCACCAGCCCGGTGGCAGTACTCCGCTTGGTGGGCAATGGCCTCCACCCCAGCGATTATCAACGGGGCGACGACTGGGTGCAGCGCTTCAAAACTTGGTTTGGCCTGGGCTTGCGGGCCGCCTATATTTTTGTCCATGAACCGGACAATGCGCTGGCCCCAGAACTGGCCGACTATGTCATCACTAAGTTGAACCAAGCGTGTGGGCTAGCATTGGCCAGGCCCCGGATCCAGCGCGGCAGTCCCCAGACCAGTCTGTTTTAAATGGTTTCCGCTTAAATTAATTTCTTGCCCTTCAACCATTTGGTCTGGAACCGGTAGCCAAAGAGCAAGGTGGCACTGGTGATATTGGTCACGTACATGAGGCGGCCCACGCGCACGTTTTGAGTGTCCAGATAAAAGGTGAACGCACTAAAAAACCGGTCCCCGTTATAGCCAACTGCGGTACGGCCAATAAACTTGGCCAGCGGGGCAATGTCGCGGGATCGAGGCTCACTGCTCAGGCGGTAGAGTTGCCGCTGGAGCCCCAAACTGGCCGAGCCGCTCACATTAAAGTAAAATTTATTTAACACGAAAGTGTGGGCATAGCCCGGCACTACGGCAATGCTATAAAAAATGCCTTGCGAAAATCCCGGGCCATATTCAACCACCTTGGGCCGGGGCACCAAGCTGGAATCGGCAAACAGCTCGGAATACGCCAATGCCCCAGTGAGGATGAACGATCCCGCACTGCGCAACTGCTGTTCATCATGGACGTGGGTGGCCCGGTACGAAAACTTTTCATTGTTAAAAACATAATATACATTGCCAGAAAAGTTGAACAAATCCATGTCGGGGCGGTGCGGGTAAATCTCCGAAGTCCAATTGGGATAGACACTTTCTGGGTTGCGCATGTAGTAACCCTTGTAGTCTTGGTAATAAATATCAAAACCCAGTTTACGGCCAAAGCGGTTGATTTGCAAATCAAAATAACGACTGTCACCGCGTTGCTGTTGGCGGATCTGGTTTTGCGGCGACTCCTCGGCCATGCGAAAGCCCACATTGACCGCTATCCGCTTGAACACCAAGCCCGCACCAATGGTACCAATCACATTGGGTTGGTAGTTGATGTATTCCCGCTGCCCACGGGGCAGGATGCGGATGCCCAAACCGCGGTTGTTGACAAAACCCTTGGCAATAATATCATCATCATACGTCTTGATATACGTTGATTGCGCCAACGCTCCATTTTCCAAGAGAAAGACGAGTGCAAAAAATAGAAGCAACCGCATATTTTAATTAAAATAAAGAACTGTTCACCGAAATTTTATTGGCACTTTATCTTGCATTAATTGTTTTTTGGGCTTGCGCGATTCTTTGCACGGGATTTGCCGACTTACATGGCAAGTGTTGCCGGCGGTTCAATGCCCGACAACACTTGCTAAAACGAAACCAACGACCCGATTGTTATGTTGCCACAAATTAAGGGTGCAGCCCACTACATTCAAGCCCACTTTCCCGAACCGCCCGAAATCGGGATCATTCTGGGCACTGGCTTGGGCGCACTGGCCACCGAGGTAGAGGTGGAGCAAATGCTGCCCTACGAAAACATCCCCCATTTCCCCCTTTCCACCGTGGAAGGCCATTCTGGACAGCTCATTCTGGGCTGGTTGGCGGGCCGCCGGGTGGTGGTAATGCAAGGTCGGTTGCATTACTACGAGGGCTATTCACTAGCCGAAGTAACTTTCCCCGTCCGGGTGATGAAATTATTGGGGATTCAACACCTCATTGTTTCCAATGCGGCCGGAGCGCTCAACCCAGCGTATGGCCTGAGCGAACTGATGATCCTCAATGACCACATCAACCTGCAACCCGAAAACCCGCTGCGGGGGTTCAACTTCGACGAACTGGGGCCCCGGTTCCCCGATATGAGCGAGCCGTATTGCCCAGCCCTGATTGCCAAGGCCCAACTGGCGGCGAAAGAATTGGGCATTCGAGTGCACGAGGGCGTGTATGTGAGCGTGCCCGGCCCCAACTTGGAGACCCGCGCCGAATACCGGATGCTACGGCTCATCGGTGCCGATGCCGTCGGGATGTCCACCGTGCCCGAGGTGATTGTGGCCCGGCACATGGGACTGCCCGTGTTTGCGGTGTCAGTCCTGACCGACCTGTGCGATCCGGGCCGGCTGGAAAAAGTGACGATCGAGACGGTGATAGCCGCCGCCATGCGGGCCGAACCGGATTTGGCGGCTTTGGTCAAGGGCTTGATCCGACGCTTGTAGGCGGGCATAGAATTGAGTGAAGCACCAATTGCCATAAGGGAAACCCTTGCCTCAATTCTCATGAATGAGGATGTGCTTGTAGCTTCGCGTTCATGCGATGCAGTATTTAGGTTTTTATGCCTTGATCCAGCCTTGGAGCATTTTTTGACGGACTGATATTTTTTTCACTCCTTGCCGCCTTCTGCTGCTCCCTTTACTTTTGCATCGATTTTTTGCTTACCTTTCCGAATCAGATAAAAAGTTAACTTTTCAGTGCAATGGAAGATTATTATTGGTTGATTGGGGGAACGATAGGGATCCTCACCGTGTTCGGGTTGTTGTTTTTTATCCCCGTCAACTTGTGGATCATGGCCATCGCCTCCGGGGTGCGGGTCGGATTGTTCGAACTACTGTTTATGAAGATCCGCAAAGTGCCCCCACGCATCATCGTTGAGTCACTCATTACCTCCACCAAAGCTGGGCTAAATCTCACAGTAGACGATTTGGAAACCCATTACTTGGCCGGGGGCCACGTGCCATCGGTGATAAAAGCACTGATCTCAGCCGACAAAGCCAATATTGCGCTGACTTTCAAGCAAGCCGCCGCCATCGACTTAGCGGGCCGCGATGTGTTCGAGGCCGTCCAGATGTCGGTCACCCCCAAGGTGATCAACACGCCGCCGGTAGCGGCCGTGGCCCAAGACGGGATCCAGCTCATTGCCAAGGCCCGCGTGACCGTGCGGGCCAGCATTGCCCAATTGGTGGGTGGAGCAAGCGAAGAAACCATTCTGGCCCGGGTGGGCGAAGGGATTGTGACTTCCATCGGCTCCTCCCGCTCGCACAAGGAGGTGCTGGAAAACCCCGATAAAATCTCTAAATTGGTGCTTTCCAAGGGGTTGGATGCCGGAACCGCGTTCGAGATCCTCTCCATTGACATTGCCGATATTGACGTGGGCGAAAACGTAGGCGCCAAACTCCAAATCGATCAGGCCAATGCTGACCTGAAAGTGGCCGAGGCCAAGGCCGAGGAGCGGCGGGCCATGGCCGTGGCCGTGGAGCAAGAAATGCGGGCCAAAACCCAGTCGGCCCGGGCGCGGGTGATCGAGGCGGAGGCCGAAGTGCCAATGGCCATTGCCGAAGCCTTCCGCAACGGCAGTTTTGGAGTGTTGGATTATTATAAAATGCAAAACTTATTGGCAGATACCGAAATGCGCGAATCCATTGCCCAAAGCGGTTCGGTCAAAAAACCTGACAGCGGAAAATCCTAAACGGGCCTGCCTCGCCACCGTTACTTTTTATGTTTCACTGATTCATTTGTGCCATGCTCCGTGCTTTCCTATCCTTCCTGTTGCCCGCGTTGGTGGCGTGCACGGGCCGTGCTCCTGAGCAAGCGGCCAACACTGCCCCGGCCCAGTCGGCCACGAAAGACTTTTTTGCCAAACAGCTACTAACCGTAGCCGCTCCCGACGAAGTGGGCTTTTCCGGGGCTCGGCTTGCCCGGATCGATAGCGGGATGCTGCACTACGTCCAAGCCAAGCAGTTGCCGGGAATGGTGGCACTGGTCGCCCGGCGCGGCAAAATTGTTTACCACAAAGCTTTTGGGCAAAGCAACCTGGCCAAAGGGGAAGCCATGCAGTTGAACCATATTTTCCGGATCATGTCCATGTCCAAGGCCATCACCAGCGTGGGCGTGATGCTGCTCTACGAAGAGGGCAAGCTACGGCTCGACGATCCAGTGGCCATGTACATCCCCGAGTTCAAAAAGCCGCAGATCCTCAAGCAGCTCATTTTGACCAAGCGCGACACCAGTTTTCGGGCGGTGCCTGCCAAGCACGAAGTGACCATCCGGCACTTGCTCACCCATACGGCGGGCATCGCCTATGGCCACCCACTCTACAAAAAAGCCCAGATCCCCGATTTTCATTCGCTCCAAAACGTGACCCTAGCCCAGACCATGCCCAAACTGGCCGCCCTGCCCCGCCTGCACGAACCGGGCGAGCAGTTTACCTATGGCCTCAACACTGACATGCTGGGCTACCTGATCGAGCGGGTATCGGGCCAATCGCTAGCCGATTTCTTCCAAAAGCGGATTTTTGCCCAGTTGGGTATGAGCGATACTTTTTTTTATGTCCCCGACAATAAGACCGATCGGCTGGTCGAGTTGTATGAACAAAAAGGCGACAGCCTCCTCCCCCACTCCAACCGTCCATTTGCCGATTATCCGGTGCAAGGAGCCAAAACCTACCATTCGGGCGGAGCGGGCCTGAGTTCCACGGCCAGCGACTACGCCCATTTTCTGCAAATGTTGCTCAACGGTGGGCGCTACAACGGTAACCAACTGCTCAGCCGCCGCACCATTGAGCTGATGACCACCAACCAGATCGGGCCGCTGGAAGTGTGGGGACGGAAAAATAAATTCGGCTTGGGCTTTGAAATTACTGGCACCGGGGCGTGGCATTTGCACCCGCTCTCGGTGGGCACGTATGAATGGGGCGGCATGTACAACACCCATTTTTGGGTCGACCCCAAAGAAGAATTGATCGGTGTGCTGATGACCCAAGTTTGGCCCACCACCCACTGGGGCGTTGGCGAGCAGTTCAAGATCTTGGTCTATCAGGCCCTGACCGATTGACCAGCCCAACCGACCAGCACTTGGCTTCGCACGTCACAGGGTGCGCAAGCTAGCAGCTTATTTGGTGCAGTTTTAGCCAATATCCCAGCGGATCGCGCTGAGCCTCAAGCCCAAACCAATCTTGGTTTTCCACTAACCAGAAAATAAAAGGCCCTGAAAATCAAGGAGACCAACCTGGTTAACGTCCTCAACCAATTTTATTTTGACCTAAAAAAACCCGTAGCCAACCAGCGAAATGGCGATTGGCCACGGGACAAAGAGTGATTACCGACTAAATGTTACTTGCTCAACGACACTATCCACTTGGCTATTTTCGTGGCATCGGCCTTGGGCACTTGGGGCATGGCGGCCATTGGAGTGGCATAGTCGGGCCAATTGGCTGGCTCGGGGTTGTAGATCAACTGTACAATCCGCTCCACGCTGTATTTGCGCTTGGCAATCTCGCTGAACGCAGGGCCAACTTGGCGCTTGTCCGCTTGGTGGCAGGCCGTACAGGTATGCTTGGCCAGCAACGGTTGGATTTCGGCCAACGTCGGGGCTGCTCCCGTGGGTTTAGCCACTGGTTTGGGCGTAGTGGCAACCGTTTGGGCTGCACCGGAACCGCCGCGCTTGGTGCTCAATTCGGTTACTGATAGTGACTGCCCGTCAGGAATATTGTTAAGGGTATAATAGGCATCGGGGTGGAGCACTGGCAATTTTTCGGCTGCCGACCGCAACCCGCTCACCGACAGTTGGTGGATGTGGTATTGGCGGAGGTTGGCCACCACTACCCGCACTTTGAGGCCATCTGCCGATACTTTTACGCCCTTGATTTTCAGGGCTTCCTCGCTGATGGTGGGGCTGCCATAAGCTGCGTGGTATTTATAAACGAAAGATCTGCCACTGTAAGCATCGAGGTTTTCGGCTGAGGTTTTGTCCACGGGCAGCGTAAACTCGATCTCGAAGCCATCGGGCTGCGCCTGTACGGTTTTCATTTCAAAAGGGGTTTTGCCACTCCAAATGAGCCGTTCCAAGCCCGAAGTGGTGGTTCCCGCCGAACCCCAGCCCCGGTTGGTCTGGCCGGCATAAAGGGAGCCGTCGTGCCCCCACGTGAGGCGCAACACGCCCGACTGGAAACCGGCCCGGAAGTCAAAGGCCACGCCTTGGTATTCGTCCTTCACTTTTTCCAGCACCACGCGCATGATTTTGCTCTGGCCTTGGTCGCCAACGAAAAGCTGGCCGGCAAACGGGCCAAACTTGCCTTTGGATTCATCCACTACGATTTCCGCATTAGAAATGCCCAATATGCCGTGGGGCAGCCAAACGGCGGGCAGCCTGATTTCGGGGAAGTCCTTTTTGGCTTCGGAGAGCAACAATGGATTTTTTTCGTTTTGAATGTTGTCTGGTTTGACAAACTGGCCGTCTTTTTTCACTTGTCGCTTATCCACTTTGGCATAAAACTGGTCTTCGGTCAGTTTTACCGGCGAATTGGCGGCCCCAGCCCAGTGCAACCCGGCGGGGTGGCCGGTGAAACTGCCCTTGGTCACGTGCCAAATCCCGCCCGATCCGATCCAGTCGCCCTGGTTGTCGGTGT
>JBBQXF010000113.1:0-15444 GCA_038209965.1 Cytophagales bacterium
CAAATAGCGTTTCTGACCGTCAAACATAGACCCGATGCCCGTTACCTATCGCTCTGACCGCCGCTTGACTGTGGCAGAATTCAAAGACCTGCTCGTCCGCTCCACGCTCGCCGAGCGTCGGCCAGTGGATGAACCGCTCCGCCTCCAACAAATGCTGGATCACGCCCAACTGCTGGTCTCGGCTTGGGAAGGCGATTTACTGGTGGGCATTTCGCGTGCCCTGACCGATTTTGCGTTTTGCTGTTACTTGTCCGACCTGGCCGTCGATGCGCAATACCAGCACCAAGGCATCGGCAAAAAATTGGTGGAACTGACCCACGAACTGGTGGGCCCCCAAACGACCCTGATCCTGTTGGCTGCGCCCATGGCCATTGATTACTATCCAAAAATCGGGATGGCCCACGCCAGCAACTGTTTTTTATTGCCCCGAAAAACCTAGGCCCGCCCTTGTCGGCGAGGCTGGGGCAGCCGGTTGAGGCGAATCTAACTGGACATCTCAACTGACCTCCTTTTCACCTTTATCGCCCAATAATTGGCCTTTTGGCGTAATTTCGCCCCATGTGGTTGCAACGCTTACACCTGCTCAATTTCAAAAATTACCCCGAACTCCAAGTCGAGTTTTCCCCCGCCATTAATGGCATAACGGGCCAAAATGGCAGTGGCAAAACCAACCTGCTCGATGCGATCTATTATTTGAGCACCACCAAAAGCGCTTTCCACAGCAACGACCAGCTTACCACCCGTTTTGGCGAGTCATTTTTCATGACCGAAGGGGAATTTGACCTCGATCAGGCCGAGACTTTCCGAATCAACTTGAGCGTGCAAGAAGGCAGGGGCAAAGTGCTGAAAGTCAACCGCCAAGAGTACGATCGGATGAGCAACCACATTGGCCGTTTTCCGTGCGTGCTCGTCACCCCCAACGATACCGACCTGATCCGAGAGGGCAGCGAGTATCGGCGCAAATTTTTTGACGGGGTGATGGCCCAGGCCGATCCCCACTACTTGGACCAACTGCTGCGCTACCACCGCCTGCTACAACAGCGCAATGGTTTATTGAAACAGTTTGCCGAGCGGCAATACTTCGACCGCAGCATGACCGAGGTGTATGATGCCCAACTGTTGCCCATTATCAATTTTTTGGCCAGTAAGCGACAGCTTTATTTGTACCAATTCCTGCCCGTTTTTCTGGCGCATTACCAATTCATTTCGGGTGGTAACGAGGAAGTGGGCTTGCGCTATGAGTCAGAGGCGACCGACCCGCAGTTTGCCGACCGCTTTCGGGAGCAACTGCCCCGCGATCTAGCTGCCCAATACACCACCAAGGGCATTCATAAAGACGATTTCAGCTTTGAGATCAATGGCCGATCGATCAAAAAATTTGGCTCCCAAGGCCAGCAAAAATCATTTGTCATTGCGCTCAAATTGGCCCAATTTGATTTTGTGGTGCAATGGAAAAAAATCAAGCCATTGTTACTTTTAGATGATATTTTTGATAAACTGGACGACCTGCGAATCCAAAAGCTGATGCAACTGATGGCCAATGGCGTTTTTGGCCAAGTGTTCCTGACCGACGCGCGGCCGGAGCGCACTCAGCAGATCTTCAAAGCCACCGGGCAGGCCATTCATCTGTTGGAAATGAGCGGCGGCCAAGTGGCTTCGGAATATACTTTGTAGCAGATTTGTGCGGGAGGTTGTCTTGGCTCGATGACTTTTCTTTTGACCAATCTTCGCGCCGAGGGGCTGATCAGTTATTCCCGTTGCGAAATTACCTGCAATCGGGGGATGACATACGCAGACACCATACAAATGCGGCGACGTGGATCGTTGGATTTACCGTTGTCCTCAACCCCGGGCGGCAGTGCTTCGCCGTGGCCCTCGGGCGAAATCTCGACTGCTATGGGGTAATTGGCTTTCAATTGCTCTAACTGCTCGCGGATTATGCCTTCCACCGAGGCAGCCCGCTCGCGCGATAGCTCGGTGTTGGAGGTTTGCCGTTTCCGGTCGTCCCGCACTCCTTGCTTATCAGCGTAGCCATTGATATATAACTTCACCAATTTTTCTTTCTCTTTTAGGAATGGATCGGTGTTCCAGTTATCGATTAGAGCCTTGATGTCGGCACTGATCAGGCGGGCAATGGCTTCTTTGCCTTCACTGCTAAGTTTGGCACTACCAGTAGCAAAGAGCACATCAGCCTTGAGGGTCACGTCCAGTTCTTTGGCCATGCTTTTATCAATCAAGCCCAGCTCGAACGTGATCTGCTTGAGTTCAGTGGCCAATTCCTGAATTCGGGCATCATTGGCCGTGCGCTGGCTCTTACTGGCTTTTTTGTCGCTGGCAATCAGCACATTGAGTTCATCACTGATTTTTTTGGCCCGTTGTTTTTTCTCTTCAATATAGGGAATAAAGTCGCGTACCGCCGAAGTGGGGTTGGTCTTCGTGCGCAGATCAAGTTGCTTGGCAATCTGGTCAGCTTGGACAATGGCCGCTTGCGCTTGGTTCAGGGTATCATTGGCCGCCGAATTGGGTTGGCTGCTTTTGCAAGCCACCAAGCCGATGATCAATAAGAGGGAGAAAAAAACGGGGATCCGTTTGAGGTGCTTCATAAGTTTTAAATATTGAAAAATGTCACGTTAAAGTTAGCGAAATTTTCCCAAATAAACGTTTCTTGGTGTTCTTAGCGGTTTACAAATGCGAAAAAGCCCATAATCCAGAAAAAACAACCACTGAAATGACCAAAGTGACCACCCAGAAAACCCGCGTATATTCCCGTTCTAGGCGGAGTGCCTCTATATCGGGGCGATAGACCCGGCGATAGACCGCTCTTTGACGGTTGGGCTTTGGGGCAGATGCCTGAGTGCTTGTCTGCCAATTCGCTTGCGGGTTGGCGGCAGCGTGCCATACGATGATGTCATACGCTTGACGCTTGCGGGCGTCGGCCAATACGTGATAAGCTTCGTTGATTTCCTTGAATTTTTCTTCAAAATAGCGACTGCCCCCATTGACATCGGGGTGTAGGTGCATGGACAACCGACGGAAGGCCGATTTGATTTCGGTCGAGGAAGCACTGCGGTTCAATTCGAGCGCGGAATAGTAATCTTTCATAGCAAGCCATGTAAGAAATCAAGCCAAAAAAAGTAAAAGTGTGGATACTGGTAACGCGATGAAGACAAAAGAATTGGTGCTCCATGAAGACCACCAATAACCTTACTGAACAAATCTAGTCAACTGTGAGCGCTTAACCAAGCTGATCCCGGCAGAATGCAAATTTTGGGGGATGAGAACACCCCTGCCAGTCGCAGCGACCAAATAAACGCAATGTATGTATGTTTTGGTAAGCTATTACAGTTATTCCGGGTAGCTGGCGCGCCTGTCGGGTATTCAGTGCCCGGCCCGAAATTTTTCCCAGGCGCTTTCCATCACTTTCGCCGTCAGTTCCTCAATATAATAAGAGCCTGCCGATGGATCGGTGGTTTTGCCCAAATAAGACTCTTCGTTCAGGAGTAGCGACACATTGGCCGCAATGCGGACTGATTGCGCCCCGGGCGCGGCCAAGCGGTGGTTGTGGGGCAGGACGGTCAACACGTTACAGCCCCCGATCACGCCCGCCATAGCTTGAGTGGTATTGCTCAACAAGTTCAGGTTTGGGTCTTGCTGGGCACGCTCGTCGGTCTGGATACTGGTGCGGGCATGGATACAGAGATCGCCCGGCCCATATTGGTTCAGGCCATACTCCTTGGCCATTTCGGCAAACAGCAGGCGCAAGGCCCGCAAACCAGCAATTTCAAAAAAGTATTGGTTGGTAAGTTCTTTGGTAAACTGGATTTTGGGGATAATCTCCCCCACGCTGGCTCCCTGTGCCACCAATGCCTTGATCAGTTGGGCCGCCTGCCCCAGCAAATCGGCCACGGCATCGGCCACCAATGGCCGGGCCGATTGCAAATCCAGTGGCCGAAAACCCGAAATGGGCATCCGCAGCAACCCCAGTGACAGTTCCAAGGGCAACACTGAACCAGAAGGAGTGCCGGCCACTTCCATGCTCCCCATCAGCGAAGCGACCGGGTGGCCTTGTTGGCGGACATATTCCAAATAGTTTTCCAGCAGAATGTCGGCCCCATTGCCCGCTGTAAATGATACGCCACAATACGGCAGCAGGATGCCTTGCAACAACCGGCCGAGATTGACCGCTTGGGCCTTGGTGCCCGAGACATCGAAAGCCACCTCGTCAATGCCCCGGTTCAAGTACGCGAGGGCAACTCGGTTGGCTTGGGCCTCATCGGCCACGGTGATTTGCATGCGGTTGCGCCAATGGCGGCCCAGCCCTTCGGAGGAGGCCCACAAGCTGGGGGCCAAGTGCCCGGTCAATGGCGCGGCAGCAGTATCGGGCGTATAAACGGCAGCCAGCGTAAAACCATCCGGGGTTTGCCAGTGGAGCGCCTGCTCAAAATCCGCCCCCTTGATTTCGGCCAAGGCCTGTTTTTTCCAGTCTTCGTAGGTAGCAGGGCTAAATTCGGCAAACAGGGATGCGGCCATGAGCGTTGTCGGTTGAGGTTGTTGATTTGTCCAAGAACCAACCAGTGTCTGATCGGCCCCTTAAAATAACTGTTTTTTTGCTGATTATTTGTTGCAAATTTGCTTGTATTTTTATTCCCTTTCTGCTTATGTCCGCTTTGTTTGGTTTATGGACGGGTTATGCGCTTGCGCTGGTGCTGCTGGCTGCCATCTATTACCTCCTGCGCAACCTTCAGCGGCAAAAGAGGCAGTTGGCCGAATATCAGCAAAAGGAAGCCGACCAGAAGCGACGAATGATCGAGGCGTTGGTGGCAGATTACGAAAACACCACCAAAAGCATTGCGGACAAAAAAGGCAAAGCGACCCAAACCATTCAGCAGTATTTGGCGGCGGGCGAACTAAACGCCAAAGATCCCCTTTACCAAAATGCCAAAAAGCTCAATATTCTGCCCCCTAAAAAGAAGGTCGAGTTTCCCAAATGGCTCATTGCCCTGATTTCTTTCATCTTCGTGACCCTAGCCATCTGGGTGGGCAACCTACTGGCCAAATAATCCCCTGCCAAAAGTAGTGTGCGCCAAGCCATTGACCACGCTCGGCTTTATCGTATATTTACGAATGGTTAAATCGCTGTGATTTTAGCCTTACCAGCCTTATACTTTGC
The DNA here is from genome assembly GCA_038209965.1 of Cytophagales bacterium. GTDB lineage: Bacteria > Bacteroidota > Bacteroidia > Cytophagales > Thermoflexibacteraceae > JALONO01. Next base: position 5,171 of record JBBQXF010000113.1, read on the forward strand.
CCCAATTCCTTTATAATTGGGTTACTTTTCGAAACCCGGGGTATTGTATTACGTACAATAAGTGACTTAAATTCTAGTTTTATGCCATCTGACCACCTTGCCATCCATCAAATCGACCTTGAAGACATCCATGGCGAAACCTCCATTGCCATTCCAGAACTCGGCATCCCCCGGGTTGTCATCATCGGCGGCGGGTTCGCCGGTATCGAATTGGTGAAAGCCCTGGCCGACGATCATATCCAAATTGTGATGTTCGACCGCCACAATTACCACACTTTTCAACCGCTGCTGTACCAAGTGGCAACCGCTGGCCTCGAGCCTGACTCGATCGCTGGACCGATCCGCAAACTGTTCAAAGACACGCCCAACTTCCATTTCCGGTTTGGTTTGGTCAACCACATCCACCCGGAGAAAAATACCATTGCCACCTCGATCGGTGAACTGCGCTACGATTACTTGGTGATCGCCAACGGCACCCGGACCAATTATTTCGGTAATCAGAAGATGGCCGAGTTGGTGTTTCCCTTGAAGCAGTTGCACCAAGCCTTGGATCTGCGATCCAACATTTTGCAAAATTTGGAAAAAGCCCTCTTGGTCAAAGATAAGGACGAACAGCAGAGCTTGATGGACATCGTAATTGTGGGGGGTGGGCCTACCGGGGTGGAAGTGGCCGGGGCCTTGGGCGAGCTCAAACTGCACGTACTGCCCAAGGATTATCCCGAGCTGGATTTCCGCCAAATGGACATCCACCTCATCGACGGCGGGCCGCGCCTGCTGGGCACCATGTCTGACAATGCGGGCCGGCACGCCTATGATTACCTGACCAAACGGTTCAAAGTCAATGTGTTCCTCAACACTACCGTGACCGACTACGATGGCCGCGAAGTAACCCTTAGCAATGGCCGCAAGCTATACGCCCAAACGGTGGTGTGGGCGGCGGGGGTGGTCGGCAACCTGATCGATGGGCTCCCCGAAGAAGTGATCGTGCCCCGGGTCAACCGGATCACTGTCAATGAATTCAACCAAGTCCAAGGGTTCAACAATGTCTTCGCCCTGGGCGACATCGGGTGCATGATCACTGAGGCATTGCCCAATGGACATCCCCAACTGGCCCCCGTTGCCATGCAGCAGGGCCGTCTTTTGGCCAAAAACTTACAACGGCTCATCAGCAAAAAACCCTTGAAACCATTCAAATACCTAGACAAGGGCAGCATGGCCACCATTGGCCGCAACCGGGCGGTGGTGGATGTGGGCAAATTTAAATTTCAGGGCTGGATAGCCTGGTTTGTCTGGATGTTTGTCCATTTGCTCTACATTATCGGGTTTAGGAGCAAAATTGTGGTCATGCTGAACTGGTTCTGGAATTATTTTACTTACGACCGGGCTACCCGCTTGATTGTACGCCCGTATGTAAAGGAAAAATTGGAGAAAATACCCACTAATGCTGTGCGCTAATCTTTGGGCACACCCAACAAATTTGGATTTATTCCGTTTAAGTTGTACATTCACCAACCCAACACGTAGAATATGAAAAAAATGATAGTGCAATGCCTTGCCTTCGTGGTGCTGCTGGCAGTCAACACCGTCCAAGCCCAAACCGCTGACGAAATTTTTGCCAAATATTTTCAGAATACTGGCGGACTTGATAAATGGAAAGCCGTGAAAACCATGCAAATGGACGGCAAATATGCCTTGGTGGCCTACGGCATAGAATTACCATTGGCTTCCTTTTCCAAAGCGCCAAATATGGCCCGCCGTGAACTGGACTTCCAAGGCTTGAAGGTGACCCCATTTACTTATGACGGCACCACTGCTTGGAAACTGATGCCCGCTGAAGCGGGTGGAAGCGGTGCGCCCGAAAAAATGAGCGACGAAGAGGCCAAAGACATGATTTTGGATGCAGACATGGACAGCCCTTTGATCGATTATGCAACCAAGGGGCACACTGCCGAGTTGATGGGCAAAGAAACTGTTGAAGGCACCGAGTGTTTCAAAATCAAGTTTACCAGAAAGACGGGCAAAGTAGAATACTACTTTTTTGAGCCCGAGAATTCGGTCTTAATCATGTTCCGCTCCACTGTAAAAGATCCGATGATGGGCGAAGTGGAAATGGATACTTTCTTTAGTGACTACAAAGAAGTGGGCGGCCTCATGATCCCCCACTCAAATGATGTGAAGAACAAGGGAACCTCGGTTCAAAAATTAACTTGGGAAAAAATCCAAATCAATACTCCCATTGATGAAAAGGTATTTGCCATGCCGAGCAAATAAGTTGCAATAGCCCAATAAAAAAGCCTGCCATATTTCTACGGCAGGCTTTTTTATTGGGTTGCTACCCAGTTGCACCATGCCCCAGCTAGCCTCAAAACCCTGTTATTTGTTTTGTAATGTTTGGCAAGACTTCCGACGTTTATATTTATTGACCACCAAAACCTACCTCTTTTTTCAATCTTTTGGATTGAAAAAAGCATCTTGATCAAGCAAGGATGCTTTTACCTTTTGCGCAATCACCAGAAAGGGAGTTTGGTAGGAGTCATTCATTGATCAAAAAACAACGCACAGATTATCAACGCAAAAATAGTCTGGTGTTTTTGCCATCGCCTAGGCGAATAGCTAGACTACACCTAACGAAAGACGGGCATCGGTCTGAAACAACCACCTGTTTCCCAATAAGAAAAGCCCCAACACACTTGGGGCTTTTCTTGTCAAAGTCTTTTGTCTCCCAGAGCAGGTGGAATTAGAACTGCTCGGTACCCGAAAAGAAAAAGCTGCCTTCAATGGCCGCGTTCTCATCGGAATCAGAACCGTGTACCGCATTGGCCTCGATCGATTTGGCAAACAGCTTGCGGATAGTGCCCGGCTCGGCATTGGCGGGGTTAGTCGCCCCGATCAACGTACGGAAATCGGCCACTGCGTTATCTTTCTCCAAGATCATGGCCACAACAGGGCCAGATGACATGTATGCGCACAATTCGCCATAAAAAGACCGCTCCCGGTGGATCTCATAAAACTGGCCGGCACGCTCAGCACTCAATTTGGTGAGCTTCACGGCTACTAGCCGGAATCCTGCCTCTTCAATCATTTTGGTGATTGCCCCACTGTTGCCCGCCAAATAAGCATCGGGCTTGATCATGGTAAATGTCCTGTTGGTTGCCATATCGGTAAAAATAAATGACTTAAATGTTTCGGCCGCAAAGTTAGCCCCGAAAATCATGGCTTGCTAATGTCAATGCAAGATTTGTCACCAGATTCGCCGCTATTTCGTTTGGCCAGCCTTGTCAGTTAACTTGGCTGTGGGTGCTGCTTTCTTGGCTGAAGTGTACTTGACGGGCTGTTTGGCCGAATCTTGGATCATCGATGGCGGCCAAGTACAGGAAGCCGCAAAACAAAGGACAATGGAACCGATAAAAATCTGCTTGCTAAATCGTTTCATGGGTTGTGGAGGTTAATGTTATAATGATGATTCAAACTCTCCTTTATTGCAACACAAAACACGCCAAATAAATTACCGCCCACATTTTGTTAAGCCACACAAATGTAATTTTTATTACTATTTTACAAAAAATGGCTGGCCTAATTAATTGCCCCGTTTCAGCTCCATGACAGTAATTTCGGGCAGGATGCCGATTCGGCCCGGAAAACCGAGGTAACCAAAGCCCCGGTTTACGTACAGATATTGGCTGCCTTCGCGGTACAGATCCGCCCAACGATTGTAGAAATATTGGATGGGGCTCCATTTGAATGAACCAATTTCTATCCCAAACTGCATCCCGTGGGTGTGCCCGGCAAACATGAGGTCGATATCGGGGAATTCCGTTCGGACTTGGGCATCCCAGTGGCTGGGATCGTGGGACAAGAGCAGCTTGACCGGAGCCTCGCCCGTGCCGGCGTAGGCTTGGGCCAGCTTGCCATATTTGGGAAAATTGCCCTTGCCTCCCCAGTTCTCGATCCCGATCAGGGCCAATTGATCACCACCGGATCGCAGCATCCGGTGTTCGTTCATGAGCAAGTCCCAGCCCATTTGGCGGTGAGTGTCCATCAACGTTTGAAGGTTGCGCTGCTTGGCTCCCGGCGATTCCCAGCGCACATAATCGCCGTAGTCATGGTTGCCCAGGGTGGAATAAACCCCTAGCGGAGCCTTCACCTGCTTGAAAATGTTGAAATAGTCTTTCATCTCGGCGGCCTCATTGTTCACCAAGTCCCCGGTGAACAGCACAAGATCCGGTTTTTCGGCCAAGAGCATATCTACGCCCCCCTGCACAGCCAATTTATTGAAAAAGCTGCCCGAGTGAATATCGGACAATTGCGCCAGCCGGATGCCGTCAAAGGCTTTGGGCAGGTTGGGCAGCGCAACTGTGAGACGGCGCACGCGGTAGTCGTGGGCCCCTTTGAGGATACCAAAGCCCATGGCGGCCAAGGGGAGCGAGGCCGCCACCAGGCTCGTTTTGGCCAAAAATTCGGATCGGGGGATGCTGCCGCTGGCCGGTGCGTCAAGCAGCTCGACCGATGACCCGGGAACCGGGGCAGGCCCGGCCGTACTTTTCTGAAAAAGTCCCGCCAATTGGGCATACACCCACTGCACAACACGCATGATGTCGTCCACCAACAGAAATACCGAAGCGAACAATTTGGAAAAATACACGGCAAAGAGCACCACGGCGGCCAATCGGCGCGCCTGAAGGCTGAACACCGCTGGGTAAAGATTGTACAGCGCCACCCCGCCCAACATGGCCAAACTCACGGCCCAGTAAGTCCCATATATTAGTCGACGGCCCGAAGCTGGCCGATCCCCAAATACAATCCGAAAAGCTTGGAAAAAATAACAGTCTATTGACAACAAAATGCCGGTCACTACCAGCAATAGAATTAAACGGTTCATGCGCAGCCCAAGGGGGAAAATGTTTGGATAAAGCTCCTTTAACGAAACCAAGAGAAAAAAAGATGTTTAGGAACGTTAAAGATAATTGAGCCTTTGGGTACTGAAACTTCCAAAAGAGAGGTACCAATTAGCTGCTTTTTACTACCTTCGCTCCAATATAACAATCACTTTGCACGAGGCCACTTTTTATTTATGAACACCCCAAACTTGCCCATTGCCGTCCCTGAGAATGGGGAAGAAAATACTGGGACTGGCCTTTTTATTATCGGGGTGGGAGCATCGGCAGGGGGACTGGAGGCCCTGAGCGATTTTCTCTCCCACCTGCCCCCGATGATCGATAACATTGCCATTGTGGTGGTGCAACACCTCAGTCCAACCTATAAAAGCATGTTGGTGCAGTTGCTGAGCAAGCAGACGCCCCTGCAAGTGGTGGAGATCAAAAACGACATGGCAGTGGAAGCGGGCAAGGTGTATATCACCCCACCCGACAGCGAGATCGGCATCACAAATGGCGTGATGCACTTGACCAAACCATTGATGTCCATTGGGCCAAAACCCTCCGTGGACGGCTTTTTTCACTCCTTGGCCTTGGAGAAACGAGAACACGCCATTGGTATCATCCTGTCGGGCACTGGCTCCGATGGCGCCAAGGGCATTCGCCGGATCAAAGAATTGGGGGGCTACACAGTGGCGCAAGATCCACAAACAGCCAAATATGATGGAATGCCGGTCTCGGCCATCGAGACCGGCCAAATAGATTTGATTTTGCCGCCCGATAAAATGGGCGAAGAGCTATTCGCACTCATTAGCGACCCGGAAAATAGCCGGCCATTGAGCAAGTTGCCCGAAATCAAAATGGACAGCCTGCAACAAATCTTCGGGCTGCTCTCCCGCCGCACGGGCACTGACTTTGGCCAATACAAACCCACGACGATCTTGCGGCGGCTCGAAAAGCGCTTGGACGCTTTGCGAATCAGCAGTGTGGACAATTACCTCAAATTTATTGAGGAAAACCCCGAAGAGGTGGAAACCCTGTTCAAAACGATCCTGATCGGGGTCACCAATTTTTTCCGCGATACCGAAGCATTTAAGGAACTGGAAAAGTTCTTGGCCAAAATTATTTCCAATAAAGTTCCCGGTGAAACCGTCAGGATCTGGGCACCCGGCTGCGCCTCGGGGGAGGAGGCCTACTCGATCGCCATCTCGTTGTCCAAACTGCTCGGGAGCCGGCTCAATGATTACCACATCCAGATTTTCGCGACCGACATTGACGACCGGGCCATTACTTTCTCCCGGCGGGGCTTGTATCCCGAATCGTCCATGTCCCATGTGCCCCCAGAAATTATGGAGCAGTATTTTGTCCGGGAAGGCGCTGACTTCAAACTGTCCAAATTGGTGCGTTCTATGGTCATGTTTTCCAAACACGATGTGACCAACAACCCACCGTTTGTCAAATTGGACATGATTTGCTGTCGCAACCTGCTGATCTATTTCTCGACTACCCTCCAAAAACACGTCATCCCGCTGTTTCACTACTCGCTCAACCCCAACGGATTGCTGTTTTTGGGCAAATCGGAAAACATTGGCCAGTTCAGTGATCTGTTCATTACAATGGACAGCCGGAACAAGATTTTCCAGCGGCGCAATGCCTCCGGTGGACCGTTGGTTCGCTTTTCGCCATTTTCGTCGCGCAATCGCAGTAATTCTGCCTCAGAGCCGATCCCGCTGGAACTCCCCACGATCACGGTGGCCGACATGATCAAGGAGACCTTGTACAGTACTTTTGATTCTCCCTATGTGATCGTCAATAGCAACATGGACGTGATCCAAGTCAGTGGCGATGTGCGCATGTACCTTGGCCTAACCCAAGGCTCGATGAATGCCAACATAGTCAAAATGGCCCAAAGCGAACTGCAGTTGGATCTCCGCACCACCATTTCCCGGGCGGTAAAAGAGCACTTGCCTGCCTCCTCGGCCATGAAACACTTCCAATTTTTTGGCAAAGATATTTTTGTCAGGATCGTGGTCAAACCATTGTACAACCCCCGCAACCAAGAAGGGCTGTTCATGGTGATCTTTGAACAAAAAGATGCCAATTTGTTGCTCCCAATGAGCGCAGAGAAAGCTCAATTTTCGGAAAATGAGCGGGTGATCGAGCTTGAGCAAGAGCTGGCCGCCATCAAAGAACAGTTACAGGCATTTATTGAAGAACTAGAAACCAGCAATGAAGAACTGCAATCGCTCAATGAAGAGCTACAATCGGCAAATGAAGAATTGCAATCGGGTAACGAGGAATTAGAAACGACCAACGAAGAATTGCAATCCACCAATGAGGAGATGCAAATAGCCTACGCCGAACTGCGCACTACCAACGAAACATTGGAAAAGCAAGAAAAACGCTTACAAGAATCGGATAAAAACATCCGGGCGCTGCTCAACAATACGCTTCAGGCTTCGTTCCTCATCGATCAGAATTATCAGATATTGGCCTTCAATAAAGTGGCTGCCGAGAAAACCCGGGCTTTAATCGGCCGAGAGATGAAAGAAGGCTCCCCGATAATCGACTACCTCCTGCCCAGTGAACTGGAGGATTTCCAGCATCACTTTCAAAAAGCCCTGCAAGGTCACCAAGTTAATGGGGAGAGGTCGCTCACTGTGCCCACCGACGGGACGACTTATTGGTTCCGCTACCATTTTTACCCTGTGCTCAACAATGATGGCACGGTGGAAGTGGTGTCCTATAACCTGCTTGACATCTCACAAGAACGACGCGCCCAAGCCCAGCAACAGCAGAGCGAAATGCTGATCCAAGCGGTGTACGAAAACTTGGACGTGGGCCTCAACATAGCCGATGAGTTGGGCAACTATATATCTGTGAACCCCGCCTATTGCAAACTGCTCGGTTATGAACCTAAAGATCTGATCGGGCGGCAACATTTGATCACCGCCCCGCCCAGTTTCAAGGCAGAGGCCCAACGACTCTTCAACTTGGCCCTCAACAATGGCGAAACCATTATCGGTGAATGGCAATTGATGCGCAAAAACGGGGTGATACTCGACGTACTCAAGACAAAGTCGCGTTTAAAGCAGACCAATGGCAAATCTTATGTAGTGACCGTGGTGCGGGACATTACCGAGAGCCGCAAATACCGGAACATCCTCAGCACTGCCCAAGAAAATGCCCAGTTGGGTGGCTGGGAACATGACTTGGCCACTGGCGAGACTTGGTGGACCGACGAAGTCTATCAAATATACGAAACCGATCCTGCCCGTTTAAAAGCCAGTCTACCGGCCCTTGGCGAGCCTTATCAAGCCGAGGCTAAGGCATTTTTGGCCACCGCACTAAACAAAGCCCTGGATCAAGGGGAACCATTCGATGCCCAGCTCCGTTTCACAGCCCAAAATGGCATTCAAAAATGGGTTCGGCTGACTGGCAAACCCATTCAATTGAACCACAAAACCATTAAACTATTTGGGATCATCCAAGACATCAGTGCGTTGCGAGAACGAGAACTGTTTGAGGGCAAATTGGCATCGGTCGCACTCAAAACAACCAAATCGGTGTTGATCACCAACGCCAAGGGCTTGACCGAATGGGTAAACGAAAGTTTCACCACCATGACTGGGTACACACTGGCTGAAATCCAAGGCAAAAAACCGGGCCATTTGCTGCAAGGCCCGCAGACTGACCCCATTACCGTGGGCCGAATTTCTGAAAAACTCCGAGCAGGGGCCCTCGTGTCTGAAGAAATCCTCAATTATACCAAAGATGGGCAGCCCTACTGGTTGAGTATCGAGATCACCCCAGCCCGGGATCTGAACGGGGAGATTACCCATTTTATCTCTGTCCAATCCGATGTTACAGCACAAAAGAAAGATCTAGTACTACAAAAGGCTTAAAAATAGGCTAATTTTGCCTTTTATTGGGTGCTTGGCCATGACTCGGAAAATCATTAGTATTGTCATCGGGCTTTTATTTGCCCTGTTTGCCTTTTTTCAGTACAACGACCCCGATCCTTGGGGCTGGATTCTCGCTTATGGCTACGTAGCTGTCAGCGGTTTTTTGGCAGCGGCGGGCCGGTCGAACAAGCTAGTCATCCTGGTGGGTTTAGCGGCCTATACCATAGGCATTATTTACTTGGCCCCGAGTGTTTATCAATGGGTATTCCACCACCGGGATGTGAGCCTGCTATATGGCATGTCGGCCGACCGGATGTATATCGAGGAATCCCGCGAATGTTTAGGATTGGTCATTGCCTGGCTTGGCTTGGCCTACTTCTACACCGGACTGCCCAATAATCAGGCTTAACAGTTACAACCATCTCGTTTATCAGTTTATTTTACTTTATGAAAATCGGTATCCTCCGTGAGGGAAAAGTACCACCCGATCACCGAACCCCACTCACTCCAGATCAATGCCGGGCGGTAGTTCGGCAATTCCCGGCTATTGAAATAAAAGTCCAATCAAGTCCCCTCCGATGCTTTGCCGACGATGAATATGTGCGCGCGGGCTTTGTACCATTGGAAGATTTGCACCAATGCGACATCCTGCTTGGCATCAAGGAAGTGCCCATCCAACAATTGATCGCCCATAAAACGTACCTGTTTTTTTCCCACACCATCAAAAAACAGGCACATAACCGGCCGTTATTGCAAAGTATACTAGCCAAACAAATTCGCTTGGTGGATTACGAAACCCTTGTTGACGAGCAGGGGGCCCGCATCATTGCCTTTGGTCACTACGCCGGGCTGGTGGGGGCCTACAATGGCCTGCTCACTTTCGGCCAGCGCACGGGCCTTTACCAGTTCAAGCCAGCCCACCAATGCCTTGATCGGCACGAGGTGTTTGCCCAAGCCAAGGGCATCGATCTGCCCCCCATCAAAATCGCGGTGACCGGGGGCGGGCGGGTGGCCAAAGGGGCACTGGAACTGCTGGCCAAAGCGGGCATCGACCGAGTAAGCCCGGAAGCCTATTTGCGTGACCATTTCGACCGGGCCGTCTATACCCAGCTCCATTCGCACCATTACCACCGCCACCAACGCGGCCAGCCGTTTCTTTCCGCAGAGTTTTATGCTAATCCCCAAAATTTTGCCGGGGAGTTTTGGCCCTATGCTTGCCAGACCGATCTGCTGATCGCGGCGGCGTTTTGGCACCCGCAGGCCCCAGTGCTGTTCACCCGCGCCGAAATGCGCGATCCGGCTTTTCGGATCAAGGTCATTGCTGATGTCACGTGCGACATCGATGGCTCGATCCCCAGCACATTGCGGGCTTCGCACATTGCCAGCCCGGTTTATGACTATAACCCCTTTACCGAAAGTGAGGAAATGGCGTTCAGCCGCGCCTCCAATGTGTCGGTCATGGCGATTGACAACCTACCGGGCGAATTGCCCCGCG
>JBBQXF010000114.1:0-14946 GCA_038209965.1 Cytophagales bacterium
TATCTCCACCACTGGGGGCATCACCGTAGAAAGTGAGCCGGGCACGGGGATCGGTGTAGGGTTGGCCACCCTCATTGTTGTAGCGGAAGGCCCGCACCAAAGCATCGGACACGAATACATTGTTCCAGTCGTTCCAACCATACTCTTGGGCACGCCCCGAGTGAGTGGCCCGGCCACCCCAGGCCTCTTGGCCCCCGAACATAAAGAAAGCATTGCCTACACCCCAGCCCTGCCAAGGCCCGTGGATGACATTAAAGATCACCTCGGGATTGCGGGTGTTGTTGCTTTCGGTGAAGAGGGCATCAAACTGAGGGCTAAGGGAATAAGTGAACGGTGCCCGGAGCAGTTTCTCAAACTCGGTCTGGGCTTGGGGATACTTTTTCTGGTAGAGGAGCGACTTACCCAGCATGGCAATGGCCGCGCCCTGAGTAACCCGGCCCAAGTCGTTGGCCGAGTGGGCCACCGGCAGGTTGGGGGCCGCAGCCGAAAAATCGGCTTCAATGGCCTGCCAAATCTCGGCCAGGGGAGCGCGCGGCGCGTCTTGGACAGCGGTGGCATATTCCAAGCGCAAAGGCACGCGGCCATAATTGTTGACCAACAAGAAATAGGCGTAACCGCGTAAAAAACGGGCTTCAGCGGTATACTGTTTTTTGAGGTTTTGGTCAGCGGGCAACGTCGGGCTCCATTCGTTCAATTTGGAAATCATCAGGTTGGCCCGCAGCACCATCCGATAGGAATTGCGCCAAAAATCCTGCAGCTGGGGCTGGGCTGAGCCGAAGCTAAAATCCTGCAATTGGGCCAAATCCCCGAGCAGGAACACGTTATTGGTGGCTTCGCCGCCCAATAGGTCGAAATTGAAATAGGCATCCCGGGTATAGAACCCAGGCAGCAGTAAGCAGGCGTAAGTGGCCACTATCCCTTCGTTGAACTGGGGGGCCGAAGCAAAGTAGGTAGCCTCATCGTAGGCGCCTTGGTTTTTGATGTCCAGAATATCTGGATTGCAGCTGCCCAACATAAAAGTGGCTGACAACAGCAATGCAATTATTTTGTGTTTCATTTTCTTGGTGAGGTTTGAAGTGTTCAAATTATTTAACAAGCTATTTGGGCAAAAGGTTGCTTTTAGAAAGCCACTTGCACACCGAGCAAGAAGCTGCGGGGCTGTGGATATTGCCCATTGTCAATGCCCCGGGCAAACAAGAAGCTCCGGGAATCGTTGCCTTGGGCCGAAATCTCGGGGTCGTAACCAGTGTACTTGGTGAACGTGAACAGGTTTTGGGCCGTTACGTACAGGCGCAGGCTCGATATCGTGTTCCGGGCCACTTTCAGGGCCGAAGCGGGCAGGGTATAGCCCAAAGTGATGTTCCGCACCCGCAAATAGGCCCCGTTCTCGACAAAACGGCTGGAACCGCGCAGGTTCAAGTTGCCATTCGCATTTTGGCCTGCTTTGGGGTACTCCACGTTATCACCATCATTTTTCCAGCGATCCAATACTTGGGTACTGGAGTTGAAGGGGCGGGTCATCCCGGTGAGCCAGTAGCGCTGATCGTTCCATACGCTCACTCCGCCGATCCCGTACAAACTCAACATGAAGTCAAAGTTTTTGTAGCCCAAGTTAAGGTTGCCACCATAGTTCCACTTGGGGATGGGGCTGCCCAAAAACTGCTGATCGGCCTCGGTAATGATCCCATCGCCATTCAAGTCTTGGTACTGCACATCACCGGGGGCAAATTGGGCTTGGTAAGTGGCATTGGCCCGGCCGGTCCGTTGGCGGGCCTGCTCGTTGAGCCGGCCCACTTCGGCTTGGGTGGGCACAATGCGCTCCGCCACATAGCCAAAGAAGGCGCCGATCGGCTGGCCAGGTTCAGTGCGGGTGGCCGCATAGCCCCCGGTCACAAAACCGCCCGCAAACGGTTGGCCCGCGCCCAAGCTCACCACTTGGTTTTTGTTGTAGGCAGTGTTGATCCCGATGCTGTACCGGAGGCCGGCCGTTTCACCCTCAAAGTTGATGGTGGTCTCAAAACCCCGGTTGTAGGCATTGGCCGCGTTGCGCACTACGGTGGGCACACGATCAAATGGGCCACCAAATCCCGAGGACACTGAAATGGGCACGCCGACCAACAAATCGCGGTTGTCACGGTTGTAATAAACCAATCCCACGGTCAGGCGGTCGTCCAAGAACCCAGCATCTAGGCCAATATCGGTTTGGCGGGTGGTTTCCCAGCGGGTGTTGGGGTCAATGGGCTGGTTGACAGTAGCTCCCCCGACGAAGCCCCGGTCATCCCCAAATGAGTACACAAGGTTGGTCGGGCTGCCCTTGAAAATGTTCGAGGTTTGCAATGGGATGCTCGAGTTGCCCGTAATCCCGTAGCTGGCGCGCAGTTTGAGCGAAGAGAACAATTTCTGGTTTTTCATAAAGTCCTCTTCGGAGATTTTCCAGGCCGCACCCACTGCCGGGAAGTTGGCAAACTTGCTGCCTGCCGGAAACACCGGGCTGCCATCGCGGCGGAAACTGGCCGTGAACAAATATTTGTTGTTCAAGGTATAATTGACCCGGGCGAAGTAGGAAATGCCCCCGCCCTGGGGCAGGCCGCCCGATCCGCCGGTGATGGTGGACTGGCCAGCGAAGGCGATGTTTTTCAACTCGTCGTTCTGGAAGTTGCCCCCGGTCAACCGCACCTCGCGGTTCACTCCCCCATTGATGTAGGTGTTGCCCAAAGTGGCGGTCAGATTATGGATGCCGAAAGTCTTGTTGAAAGTGAAAAAGTTTTCCAACAATGGGCCAATGTAGGAGCCGTAATACTCATCAACGCTGTTGCCCAGCACCAAATTGCCATTGGCGCGGGCTCTGGTGTAGTTGTAGCCATTATAAGATCCAGTGGTGACGGAGGCTTGAGAGCGGAAAGTCAACCAATCAGTAATGTCAACTTCGCCATAGAACTGGCCCAGCAAATAGGAATCCCGGGCGCGCCGCTCGCTCAGGTTGATGTCGGTCAAAGGATTGAAAGCATCGTTCAGATCCTCATTGGAAGTCACACGGGAGTAGCCGCCTAGGTTATTGGGATCAAGGATGGGGGCATAGGGCGGCATCCGCAGGGCATCGGTGAAACTGGCGGTGTTGCCTTTGGTCACGGTGTAGCGGTAAATCAGTTGTTGGCCAAACCGGAAGCGCTTGCCCACATTCTCCACCAAGTTGATCCGGGTCGTGTTACGGATAAAGTTGTAGTTGGTCATGATCCCGTCTTGGTTGGTGTAGGTATTGGACACCAAATATTTGACTTTATCAGTGCCGCCCTGAATGCCGACATTGTGCTCAGACAAACGGGCCGTACGGAAAATGGCATCTTGCCAATCGGTTACATCTTGCTGCACGGCCGGGGTGCGCAGTTTATCGGTCAATTGGTTGTTGGTGATGTCTCGCACCAAATCCAAGTACTGGCCGGCGTTCAACACGTCCAGTTTGCGCCAGCGGTTGGCAAAGCCCACATAACCGTTGTAGGTCACTTTGGGTTCGCCGGTTTTGGCTTTTTTGGTGGTTACCATCACTACGCCGTTGGCGGCCCGTGCGCCATAGATGGCAATGGACGAGGCATCTTTCAAAACTGTGATGCTCTCGATATCGTTCGGCGGGATGGCATTGAACTCTCCCGATCCGCCTTGGATCCCATCAATCACGTACAGGGCTTCGGTGCTAGTGAAGGATCCTGTGCCCCGCACCACAATATTAACTTGGGAACCGGGCAAACCACCGCTGTTGATCACCTGAACCCCGGCAATTTTGCCCTGCATCAACTGCTGGGCATTGGCGGCGGTCACTTGGCCGATCTCTTTGGAACTGGTTTGGCCCACCGATCCGATCAGATCCTTCTTTTGGACCGAGCCATAGCCCACCACTACCACATCCTGCAACATTTTTACATCTGATACCAATGCCACATCGATGATGTTGGAAGTGCCAAGGGCCATTTCGGTGGTGACAAAACCCACATAAGAGAAGATCAGCGTGTTGGCGTTGTCCGGTACCGAGAACGAATATTTGCCGTTTACATCCGTTACCGTGCCCCTGGAAGTCCCTTTGGCCAGCACGTTTACGCCGGGAAGGGAACCCCCATCCTCTTTGGAGGTCACTGTGCCCGACACTATCCGATCAAAGCGAAGGGGCATGTCCATGAATTTGGTGCGGAGCATTTCATCCACCGTCGGCAAGATTAGCATCCGGGCATTGGCTCCCTCATTGGACTTGGGGGCCAGTTCTTTGGTCTCGGGTTTGGGGTTGGCCGGGAGAATAATGTACTGCTTGCCATCCACACTCCGGTATTGCAGTTCAACCGAGGGGAGCAGGACATCGAGTATCCGATCTACCTGTTTGGCCTTTTGCTTACGGCTAAACAGCACCGTTTTTTTGTCCACCGTCGATTCTTCATAAGCAAAACTCACACTGTATTCCTTTTCCAACTGCCGCAAGACCTCTTTCAAGGGTTTATTGGCTTGGTGGGGCGCATTAAAAGATTTGACCAAGGCCATTTGGGGCCAGTCTTGGGGTGTTTGGGCGTGCGCGCTGGGAAGGTGCCAGAGCAGGCCAACGAGTGCCAATAAAATGGCGCGGAAGTTTAGTTGTGTATTCATGTTCATATTTAATTTGTTGATTGGTACTTGGTTTACCCACTCTTTAATCTAAGCAGTTTATCAAAAAGCTCAGCACTTCTATTTTAGAATAATTAAGTCGATCTTTGGGCAAATTAATGTGTGTTAAATTGTTGATTTTTAGTTAATTAAATTCATAAATGACTTTGATGTTGACGTATTTTGAAAGAAAATCAATAAACAATTATTCTTGGTCGAATGGCCGAGTTTGCCAATGCACCAATGCAAGGCATTTTACTAAACCTGAACACTTATTTTTTTGATTCAAAAATTAGTTGTTGGTTATTGTTTTTACTGATGTTTACGTTGAGCAAAAGCGAAAGGCTTTCCAATAATACCGCTTCGTTTTCAAGGGAGATGGTGCCGCTCAGGCGACGATTGGCCAGGGTTGGATCGGCAAAGGTGACTTCATAGCCGTAATTTTCAGTGATCATCTCGGCGATCTGCTTCAGTGAAGCATTGTCGAGGAACAGTTTCTGGTTGCGCCAAGCCGACATTTTCTCGGCATCGACCTGCACCCGGTTCACCACTTGGCTCGACTTGGCCACCTCCACCAACTCCCCCGGTTTCATTTCCAACTCTTTGGCCTGTCCAGCCTCGGTCAATTGTAACCGGATTTTGCCCTTGTTGAGGCTCACCTTTACATTGTCGCGCCGGTTGAACACATTGAACTCAGTGCCGAGTACTTCCACATTTACCCCGGCGGCCTTGACAATAAACTTCGGCCCACCAATGGCTGGTTGGTGGGCTACGGCGAAAAAGGCCTCCCCCTGCAACCACACCACGCGATCGTGCTCCTTGTCCCAGTCAGGCTGAAACTTCAGTTCGGAATTGGCATTGAGCGTTACCACTGAGCCATCGGGCAAGCGGATGGCCTTGGTTTGGCCGTAGGCCGACCGATGGGCGACTTCGGGCTGGGGAAGGTTGGTCAACCAAGCCAAGCCCACGCACAGCAACAGCGCTATTGCCGCTGCGGCATACCATTGCCACTGGGAGCGGCGGGCAGGTAAAATAATCGTTTTAGTTCGGGCCATAAAAGTGGCCACTTCTGTTTCTACCAATTGTGGTGGCAGCGCAACCCGTTTTAGTTGCAGCGCCCGGATCAAAGCTACCGCTGTTTGGGCCTGTTCGTGTTTGTCGGGATGGGCCGAGAGCCATTGTTCCCAATGGGCCATCGCGGCGGCATCGCGGCCAGTTGCATAGTCACCGAAAGATTCGTCGAGCACAAAGTCCTCGGTGGATAGGTAGTTTTGAGTAGCCATACGACCGGAATTTGTCATAAGAGACTACCCAACTTGGTTTCTACTGGGTTTTCTCGAAAAAAATCAGAAAAACTTTTTCTTACCCAAAAAAGCGCAGGCCGCCGTCTTCCGGCTTGCGCAGCTCATCGGCAAACAGGCCGATCTTGGCTACATTCTTGATCCCCGGCGCAATTTCAAATTTGCTGTTGATGTCCAGTGCGTGGATGTTCAGGTGGGTGAGCTGGCGGATGGCGGCCAAGTGCGCGATGTCCAACCCCCCACTGAGGAAAAACGGTTTGGCATTGTCATACTGGTCCAGCAGCGACCAGTCGAATGCTTGGCCATTGCCGCCATAGTGCTGGCCCTTGGTATCGAACAAAAAATAATCGCACACCGATTGGTAATCGGCCAAACGGCCAAAGTCAAATTGGGCATCGATGGCGAATGCCTTGATAACCAGTTTACCCAATTGCTGGACCGATTGGCAAAATTCGGGCGGCTCGTCGCCGTGCAGTTGGATGGCCCCCAAGCTATAAACGGCCGATTGCATTTGGACGTAGCCCAGCTCAGCATTGACAAAAACCCCCGTCCGGGTGACGTACTGGGGAATGGCTGCGGCCAGTTCGGCCGGGAGGGTGCTGCCCGCATACCGGGGCGAGGCCGCATGGAAAATCAGGCCCAAGTAATGGGGCTGGGCCACCGCGACCACTTCCCGGATGTTTTGCGGCTCGCGCATCCCGCAAATCTTTAGTTTATGGCTCATTTGACAATTCTGTTGACAGCGTGGGTTTAATGACGACGGCCCATTGGGAATCCCCATAAATGCTATTTCTTTGGGCAACGGAATGTAGCAAGTTCAGTGCAAAAATCCTAAGATTGGGCCAATAAAATGGATCCAATGGCCAAAATCACGGTTGACATGAAACCTTCTCCCCTGCAAAAAACGGTTGTAATTGACGTTGTGGGCCTTACGCCCGGCCTTTTGGGCGAGCATACTCCCTTTTTGCGGCAGTGGGCGGCCAGCGGCCAACTGGCCAAAGTGCGCCCGGTGCTGCCCGCGGTCACCTGCTCGGCCCAAGCCACCTACCTCACGGGCAAGTACCCGCGCGAGCATGGCATCGTGGGCAATGGCTGGTATTTTGCCGAGGAATGCGAAGTGAAATTTTGGCGGCAGTCGAACCAGCTGGTGCAGTCGCCCAAAATCTGGGAGGTGGCCAAAGCCTTGGATCCGAGCTTTACCTGTGCCAACCTGTTTTGGTGGTACAACATGTATTCTACCGTTGATTACAGTGCCACGCCCCGGCCCCAGTACTTGGCCGATGGCCGCAAAATGCCCGATTGCTATACCCAGCCGGCCAGCCTGCGCGATGACCTGCAAGCTCAACTGGGCACTTTTCCGCTCTTTGATTTCTGGGGCCCGCGCACGACTATCCGCTCCAGCCAATGGATTGCCGAGGCCGCCAAGTGGGTGGAGCAAAAACATTCGCCCACGCTGTCGCTGGTCTATTTGCCCCATCTCGACTATAATTTTCAACGCTACGGCCACCACCACCCGAGCATCCCGGTGGATCTGCGCCAGATCGACGACCTGTGCCGGGATCTGATCCCGTTCTTTGAGCAGCGCGGCGCCCAAGTGGTCGTGCTATCTGAATATGGGATTACCAACGTGCGGCGGCCCATCCACCTGAACCGTGTGCTGCGCGAGGCCGGCCTGATCCAAGTGCGCACCGAGCGCGGCCTAGAACTGTTGGATCCGGGTGCGAGCCAAGCATTTGCCGTGGCCGATCACCAGATCGCCCATGTGTATGTCAATAATCCGGCGCAACTGGCTAAGGTGCGGGGATTGCTGGAAAAAACGCCGGGAGTGGAACTGGTGCTGGATCGGGCGGGCCAACGGGCCTACCAGTTGGATCATCCCCGGGCCGGCGACTTGGTGGTAGTGGCCGATCGGGATTCGTGGTTTACCTATTACTACTGGCTCGACGACCAGCGGGCCCCGGATTTTGCCCGCATTGTCGACATCCACAAAAAACCGGGCTATGATCCGGTGGAAATGCTCATCAACCCCAAAATAGCCGTGCCCGCGCTCAAAGTGGGTTTTACCCTGCTCAAAAAAATGCTCGGGTTTCGGTATTTGATGGATGTAATCCCGCTCGATGCCACGCTCATCGGGGGCTCACACGGGCGGATCCCCGAGAGCGACCAAGATTTCCCGCTGTTCATCACCCAACAAAAAAACTTGGGGATTGCCGCCGAAATGCAGCCCCACGAGGTGTTCCAAGGACTGATGCGGCACTTGCAGCCGGCGTGGACCGACGTTACGGCGTGATTTCAAGGCCATACTTGGCCAATAACCCTGCAACCCCGCCCAACGAAAACTTGGCCTTTTTGAGCTGGTTCACTTCCGGATCGAGGGAATAATGGAGCGCGGTCCGAAAGTCGGCCCCTTCCAAGTTGGTGCGCTCAAAAACGGCCCGGGTCAGATCACACTGGTCAAACGATGCCCCGCGGAGGTCGGTTTCGGTAAAATCCACTTCTTGCAAAGCTGAATTTTTGAACTTGGTTTTCTTGAGCTTGAGCTGGCAAAAGGAAGAGAAATTGAGGAGGCAATCATCGAATGCCACGGCCAACAGAAAAGGGTTGCAAGCTTCAAAACGCAGCCCCAACAACTTGCAGCCACTGAATTGGACTTCTTTCAGGGCAGTTTGGGCCAGTTTGGCCATGCTCAGGTTACAACTGGTGAAATGGCAATCGGAAAAATGGCAGCCTGACAAGTCGGCATTGGAAAAATCGCACTGCGAAAAAGTGCAGTTTTCGTATTCCCCTTTGGCCAGCGGCGTTTCGGTAAAGTTGCATTTCTCGAAGGTTTGGCCTTCGGCATAGGTTTTCGCCATGAGTGTGGAACCAAGCAAGTGTTTATTCAGCGACAGGCGCGGGCACCTGCCAACACCCGAAAGATACCGTCCATTTTTGACACCACAAAACTTGTCCGCTGGTGGGAGTAGCCCCCCCAGTGAGCGGGGTAAACGCAACGGTGTGGCCAAAACCGGCTGGCCCGTTTGTGCCCCGCCAGTGAGGCATTTGGCGTGATGAACACCGCGATAACCGGTGAATCTTGGTGTTTTAGCCAGCTTTATTGCGTTTATCACCCGATATATCGAGATAAACGCAACTGCGATGATCAAAGCCGTTAAAATCATTCCTAAAGAAAAAGACAGGATAAAAGTCGGTTTCCCCACCATCGCGTTTATTCGCTTGCCAAAGGCGTTGACGGGGGCAACCTTTGCGGGGCAACCATTGACGGGGGCAACCATTGCCAAATAAAAAATCCCTCAAATAATTTGGAGGTTTGAAAAGAGATTTTTAACTTTGGTGAAATAAATTTTGTGCGTCAATGTGAGGATTACATAGCGTTAAGTTGACAAGCAATTGGGTAAAACAGTCTGAAATTCAGCCGCTTGAAATAAGAGTCATAATGGCGAAGTTTTCGCTGGTCACTACTAAACCCTACAAGTTCATGATGAATGAGCAACCAGAAGCCGAATGGTTTGCCGTTGCGGCGGCATGGCGGAGTGTTTTATTAGGCTGGACAAATCAGACGGGGTACCCACAGATAAAGCGGAAATAAACGCAAAGGTTGCGTTTATACGGATGTTACGCATGATTTTAAGAACCATAACATTAAAAACAACAAAAATGCTTACAAAAGACTTTTATAGCACAATAGATGCCGAACTTGATGTACTTCTTATAAAATACAAAGATGATGAACTCATTAAAAAGCATAAAAGTGCCATCGGTAATCAAAAGTCTTATGCACTTTTGATCTGGTTTCTTGATTTTTATGGTAGAATATCCAATTATTCAAACTTTATCACAGACGGAAACAATGATAGTTCTTGTGATATTGTATTTGACAGCCTTAATAATCAAGGAAATAAGGTTTTTTATGTTGTTCAGTCAAAATGGAACAATGCAAATAACTCTGAAAAAGAAACCAATAAAGATGAAATCTTAAAAGCACTTAATGATTTTGAAACCATTTTGCGTGGAGAAAAGAAAAGTGTAAATAAGAAGTTAAAATCTAAGCTGGAAGAACTTGATTTGCACTTAAAAGCCAATGGAGAAGTGAAATTTATATTTCTTTCTCTTTCACAATATAGAGGGGGGGCAGATGAAAACATTGAGGCATTTAGAAATAACGACGTTAAAACTAAATTTGAGGTTATCGACATTAACCGAATTAGGGTAGATTATATTGATAGAAAGTACAAAAAAATTGACCCTATAAATCCTCTTGAAACGTATCAAAATCCAGAGGAAAGTCCTATTACGATTGAAATAGTACAAAAAGGCGGTAGCGTAAAAATTGAAAAACCTTTTGAAGCTTATATGTTTTTGCTTCGTCCAAAAGCAATATGGGAACTCTTTAAAAGTTATGGGTTAGCACTATTTTATAAAAATGTCCGTAATCCTCTTTTACAATCACAATTTAATAGTGATATAGAGAATACTGCATTTGAAAACCCTTCATATTTTTGGTATTACAATAATGGAATAACAGCCATAACTTATTTATTACCCGAAATAGGCAAAAAGGCAGAAAAAGTACCATTGACAGGCTTACAAATCATCAACGGTGCACAAACTGTTTATTCTGTCTATCGTGCTTATGAAAACGCATCGCCTACCAAGCGTATTCAAATGGATAATGAAGCATTAGTTACTTTGCGTTTGCTCAAATCAGGCGGGAAAGACTTTGACTTGAATGTTACCAGGTACACCAATTCTCAAAATCCAGTACAAGATAGAGATTTTTGTGCCAATGATGAAATCCAAGTGGCCTTGCAAAATGCGTCTTATCAAACAAATATTTGGTATGAAAAAAGGCGAAGTGAATTTAGAGAAACACCAGAGGGGGTTAAAAAAGTGCCAAATTTAATTTTTGCTAATGTATATTTAGCCTATCATTTACAAGACCCTGTAAGTGTATTAAAAAATCATACACAACGATTTAGAACAGACAAAGACTTAAACTTTATTTCTCATAAAGACCATAAAGATGGTTTATATGAGAAAATTTTTAATAAAAATACTTCTTACGAAGATATGCTTTGCGCATTTTATATCTTTGATATTATTGGCGATAGTACATCATTTTCATATCAAGACACATTCAAGACTAATCTATATCATTTATTAGCTTTGTTTAAAGTTGCTTTTACGAAATATTTAAAAGCAAAATATGGCGAAAAGATAAATGTTAATAAACAAATTATTAAGATTTATGAAAAAGGAGAAAAAGAAGTCATTCTTAAAACATTCAAATTTCTCAATCAATTTGTTGAAAAACAGGTAGAGGTAACTAACAATGAAGAAAAGACGAATGAACGTATATTCAAGTTTTTATTTACTTTATCTCACTATCAAAAAATCTACGATACACTGGAAGGCACAGACATATCTACAAAAGATATTGAGGATATTGTATGGGAAGATGATGAGATAATAGAGGGTGATAAAGATAGCGAGTCAACTAACGAACAAGAATAAAAACCACGCCTAACATTATGTTTGTGAAAAGGCGGGCTAATGTGCGCAAT
The DNA here is from genome assembly GCA_038209965.1 of Cytophagales bacterium. GTDB lineage: Bacteria > Bacteroidota > Bacteroidia > Cytophagales > Thermoflexibacteraceae > JALONO01. The sequence continues at coordinate 11,486 of JBBQXF010000114.1, forward strand.
TTAGGCTTTTGTACGGTCTATAAACTTTGTGCTTAGGGCAAGGACAGTGCTATTAAATCCTGCCCTTCGCCAAACGCCAACCGTTGTTTCCCCAAACCCTACTTTTCGGCCGCACCCAGCGCCCGCCGTGGTGTTCTAGGGCGTTGGTTCCGTTCAAATCCAGTTTTCACCAAGGATGGCATTAGGCATGGACTGGTAGCGGTAACGCGCAAACCGCAAGTGGATCGATTTGGGCCTGCCATTGTCATTGGCGGTAACCCGTTTGTGCCCACGGCCTTTCATACCTCTGATTTAGATGTCAGCAGAGTAAAGCCAGACGAACTGTTGCCACCCACCAGCAACAAAAAGCCCGTCTAGTGAGTTAGCATCTATAACAATTCATTGGTGACATTTCCTCATTGGCATGGCGGTTCGCGAAAAAGTACAGCATATCCTTCAGAAACTGAGCAAGGGCGTTTACGAAAAAGAAGAAACCATTCGGCTGTCGCTCCTCACGGCCATTGCGGGCGAGAGCCTGTTTTTGCTCGGGCCGCCGGGCGTGGCCAAGAGCTTGATTGCCCGCCGCCTCAAATTCGCCTTCCGCGATGGCAAGTCGTTTGAATATTTGATGAACAAATTCAGCACGCCCGACGAGATTTTCGGGCCGGTTTCGATCAAAAAACTCAAGGACGAGGACAAATATGAACGCCTGACCGACAATTACCTGCCCGGCGCCAATGTAGTGTTCTTGGACGAGATCTGGAAAGCGGGGCCATCGATCCAAAACGCGCTGCTCACGATATTGAACGAAAAAATTTACCGAAATGGCGAACAGGACACTCACGTAAAGATCAAAGGCATTTTGGCCGCTTCCAACGAACTGCCCCTGCTCAACGAAGGGCTGGATGCCCTTTGGGATCGGTTCTTGGTGCGCACGGTTATCCACGAAATTCGGCAGAACGGCAATTTTATCAATATGATTGTCAGCACCGAAGATGTCTACAAAGATCACCTGCTAGCCGACGAGAAAATCACCGAGGCCGAGATGGATACGTGGAGTGTGGCGATTGATCAAGTGGAAGTGCCCAGCGAGGTGCTCAACACGATCCAACTGATCCGCCTTAAACTGGATGAGTACGATGCCAAAAACGAACACCCGTTCCGTATTTATGATCGGCGTTGGAAAAAAATCATCCGGTTGATGCGCACCAGTGCCTATCTGAATGGCCGGGCCAAGGTGGATCTGATGGACTGTTTTTTGATCGCCCCGTGCCTGTGGGGGCGGCCCGAGCAGATCGAGGTGGCCCAACAAATGGTGGCCGAAACCGTGCGCAAGCATGGCTACACCTTGGCGGTCAATTTGACGGGGCTGCGCAAGGAGATCAATGAATTTGACGAAGAGGTGAAAACCGAGACCAAAATACCCAGCACCAGTTTTATCGAGGATCTGTACCTGATCGATCGCCAATATTTTGAAGTATTGGGCATTGAAAACCACTTCGAGGGCAAATATGTCAAGAGTGCCGAGTTTGAGAAGTTGGGCATTGAAGACATGCAGACCATCGGCGTGTATGATGAAAACGCCAAGTTGACCTACCGCGTCAAGGCCCGCAAAGGCCGCGGCGAGCACCAGATCGAGTTCAGTTATAATTCCAATGCCATCATTTTGCCCCTGAAAACCCACAAGGTCGAAAAAACGGTTTACCTCTACAAAAAGGCGCACCCTTTGGTGCAAAAGTTCTGGGACGAACGGGCCGATCGGTTGGCGGTGTACATCCAGGCCCAGAAGTTGCGGCTCCGCAACGAAGCCCCCGCCGAGCTGGGCCACTTGCGCGGCAACCTCTTTGTGGAGGCCCGCCTGAGTGAGTTGGTGGAAGCCAACCTCGCCGAAACCGCCAATGCGCTGGACAATTTGGCCCTCCACATCGAGAAAATAAAGCACTATTATCTGAACCTGTAAGTATCTTTGCGCATGGGCAAACGCCAAATCCGCTACCTGCCGACAGTCCTGCTGGCCCGGGCCGCCGAAATACTGGGCCGGGAGGCCGATGTGGTAATGCGGAACGGCGTGGTCTGGCACGGGGTGGTTGATGCCATTTCTGCCACCGCCCTTACTTTGACCGATCTGCGGCAGTTGCGCCGGGAGGTGGCGGTGGGTGAAGTGGCCGAGGTGCTCACCGATTCGGCCAGTAATTGAGTGCCCACTTGACAATATCACACCAAAAATACGCATGGGAAAAAACTTTGTCTTGATTTCGGGCATCATGGGCGCGCTGGCCGTGGGTATTGGGGCTTTCGGAGCCCACGCCCTCAAGCCCATGCTGGAAGCCAACCAACGGCTGGACACCTTTGACACGGCGGTAAAATACCATTTCTACCACACGCTGAGCCTGCTGGCCATTGGCCTCCTCTGCATCCACCGGCCCCACCCGCTGCTGGTGTGGGCGGGCTACTTGCAGGTGGTGGGCGTGGTGGTTTTCTCGGGCTCGCTCTATGTCCTGTGCCTGAGCGGTTTGCGCTGGCTGGGCGCGATCACGCCACTGGGCGGGGTGGCCCTCATCGCGGGCTGGATCGCCCTGGCCATTTATGCGGCCAAACAGAATTTTTGAGATGCCTTGCAAATCAAGAAGATATTTGCGTAAATTTGCGCCTTAAAAAAAACCTAAAACCGCAAGACAATGGGAGTTACCAGGCTGAAACGGAAAGAGATGCGCAACATAAGCAAGGCCGTTCAACGCAAGAAAGACATTAAGTTGTTGACCAAAATGCCCGTCATCAAAAATATTGATGTAGAAGCCATTAAGAAGTCGTTTGCCGAGAAAAACGCCTAAGCTTATTTTTCTGCTCCATCCCAAGCCCCAGCCGCTAAGGCCGCCGGGGTTTTTGTTTTGTCCGCGCCACAGCTCCCCGCCCACCTCCTGCGCGTAGTTCCCCGCTACCTGCCCCTCCCTAAAAAAGCACCCCCGTCCTTGATTTTATCAATTTCATTCCTAAATTTGTCATGTCCACCGGGCGGGTGCCCGGTAACGTTTTTACCTTAAACAGTGTAAGAGCATGAAAAAATGGCGTGATTTTAAACTGTTGGCCCCCTGCGCGGGGCTGGTGCTGCTGGATGCGGGCTGCAAGCCCAAGGATGAGTGGATTGAAAATGATGTACTTTTTGGTTTTTTTGCGACTTTGGTGGCCCTCGTGTGGCAAGTTTGGTTCGGCGGTGTTTGCGATAAGCATAGCCGGTGGCAACCTGCCTTTTTGGGAAGGAGTGCCCCCAGAACACCGCACCCGGATCGTGCCGGGCCTACGAGCACTTGATGCGCCTTGAGTTCCAAACGGAGACCGTTCCCAGTAGCGACCGCGATTCGTACCTCAGGGTCGGGATTGGGGCGTGTGTAATAATGGCAGCCAAAAGGGGAGAATTGGCCCCGCCTACCCTGCGCCAACGACAATATCCCGGTCTATGCCCTGTTTCATGGAGTCCTCTGGCC
>JBBQXF010000115.1:0-14913 GCA_038209965.1 Cytophagales bacterium
GTGGGCATGGTCAAAGCAGCCCTCTGGACGGATTTTGACAATGATTTGCAAGTGGATTTACTTGTCACCGGCGAGTGGATGGGCCTCCGGTTTTTCAAGAACCAAAATGGCAAGCTGGTCGAACTGGCCCATACTGGCCTGGCACATGGCTGCCCCCCACAAACAGATCAAGATCGCCATCTCGGTCGTAATCAGCGGCTATCACACACGACCCACTGGCCATTAATGGGGGCAAGGCTTGTTCATCGATAACAAATTTTCCTTTGCCGTCGTTGCGGTAGAAGCGATCTTGATAGGGTCTAGTATTGGCATTGAACTCGTTGCCAGCGCTCACTACATAAAGGTCATTGTCGCCGTCTTGATCGGCGTCAAAAAGCAACATCCCCCCATCTTCAAACAGTGAATCGGGCAGTTCGCTGGCCGTAAACTTGCCCAACCGGCTTTGGGTGAACAGCATGGCCGGGCGGCGGGCGGCACTGCCCACACAAAAATCTTGGAGGCCATCGCCATTTACATCGCCCACGGCCAAAGCCGGCGATTGTTGCGACAACTTGTGCGGCAATAGTGGTTCTTGTTTGAAATCAATAAATGGATTCTCTTCGTGCCGATGGGCGATCCCGTAAAAGCCCGCAGCCTGAGTAAACAAGGTGGGGCGTGGAACTGGCTGCGGCCAGTGCGCCCCGGCCAGCCGGTAATCCAAGATGATGGGCCTGAGGGGGTTCACGTCGCGCAGCACTTGTTTTTTGCCATCGGGCCAGATCACCTCGAGGGAATCGGCCTGGGCAGCAGTTCCTAGGCCCACATTCAGCACTTGGCCAACCGAGGACTGGAACCCCCGCGTGCGCCATTGGGCATATTGCTGGATGATGGGCCCAGTGTATACATTGACCTTGGCCCCAATGCCGTCGGGGTTGAGTTTGCTACCAACTAATTTAATTTGTAATACTTTGTTTTTTAATGTTTTAGCTGCTGTATTTTCATAAATAAAGGCAGGGTCGCCCAAGTTGTTGACCACCAGGTCGACGTCCCCGTCATTGTCCAAATCAGCATAGGCGGCACCATTGGAGCAAGTGGGCGTGCTGAACCCAGCTTGGGCAGAAAAATCAGTAAAAGTAAAGTTGCCCTGATTTTTGAACAAATAACTGTGCTTTCTCACTGCTGGGAGCTGTTCCACCATGGCCAATAGCTTTTTGGTAAACACTTTTGTATCGGCAGCCTCACCGGCATTGGCATCGCGGTAGAGGACAAAGTCGCTGTCGGTAATATCCTTGGGGATGCCATTGGTCACGAACAGATCTTTGAAGCCATCGTTGTCATAGTCGGCCCAAAGAGCTGACCAGCTCCAGTCGGTCTTATCAATGCCGGCCAACTGCCCTATTTCGCTGAAAGTACCGTTTCCATTGTTTAGATGGAGCATGTTTCGCACATATTGGGGGATGTAGCCTCGGTCAAGGGCAAGGAGGAAGAGATCGTAGTTCATGCCCATGTTCATCAGTTTCTGCCGCTGATTATCAGGGGGCCACATATCCAGCACGGCCAGATCGGTCAGGGTATCATTGTTAAAATCAGCCGCATCAGTTCCCATCGAGAAGCGGCTCTGGTGCTTGAAACCCCGCTGGGCAGCCTCGGTGAAGGTGCCATTGCGGTTGTTGAGGTATAACAGGTCATTGTAGATGAAATCGTTGGCAACAAAAATATCGGGCCACCCATCTAGGTCAAAATCGCTGATGGCCACGCCCAGCCCAAACCCCTCGGCCACGATTCCGGCCGGCTTGGAAACGTTGGTGAACGACAACCGGCCACCTGTGCCATCATCATTGTTTCGGAAGAGGCGGTCGGTAGAAGGAGCACTCCCGTTCATTTTTTTTGGGCGGGGGATATTTGGGTTAAGGCTATCCTGCCCCACCGAGAGCAGGTAAACATCTAAATCCCCATCCCGATCATAGTCAAAAAAAGCTGCTTGGGTAGAATAGCCAGAGTCGGCCAGCCCACATTGGGTGGCCATTTCCTGAAAAACTGGCCGGCCACCTTGGTCAATGCCTTGGTTGATAAACAGTTTGTTGGCCCTTAGTGCGGGATCTGGATGGGCCGAGAGGCAAACATAGATATCTTGCAGCCCGTCATGGTTGAGATCAATCATGGTTACACCCGTTGCCCAGTGCCCGGCAGTGCCCACCCCCGCAGGCATGGTGATGTCCTCAAACCTCAAATTGCCCTGATTGAGGTATAGCCGGCTACTGACCATGTTGCCCGCCAAATAGATATCTGGCAGCCCATCATTGTTTACATCGCCTATGGCAACACCGCCACCGTTATAGAAATAGTTGAAAAATAGAATATTGAGCGAATCGTTTGGCACTACTTGGTTAACAAAATCCAGGCCCGTCTCCTGTGGGGAGAGCAGTTTGAACAATGCCGGGGGCAGTTTTCTTTTCCCGTTGCAGGCCATGGCCCCGAGGAATATAAGTATGAGTACAGAATAGCGCATAAAAGCAGTTGAAGGGATCCGTTCTGCGAAGCCGGTTTGCCAAATTTGCCCTGCAAAGCACTAGGCTTTGCAGGGCAAATATTAAGGCTCAAAATCACTGGCACTGGACTTAATAGCCAGGGTTTTGCACAAGTGCCGAGTTGGTGTTCATGGCATCGGTCGGGATGGGCATGAGCAATTTATTGTTGGACAGATCGCGGTTGTATTCTCTTTTCAAGAACGGGATCGCTCTTTGGGTACGGGTGAGGTGAAACCAAAAATTATATTCGCACATTGTTTCCACCCGGCGCTCTTGGACAATATCGTCCAAGCATTGTTCCTTGGCGCTGCCCGACTTGGGGGCCAGCCCGGCCCGTGCCCTCACCCGGTTGATGTGGGTGTAAGCTTCGGTGGTTCGGCCCAGTTCGTTGAGGGCTTCGGCATAGTTGAGCAACACTTCGGCAAATCGCATCTGCGGCAAATTGAGGGGAGAGCTTTCATTGCCGTTGGGCAAGGGGGCCATCCAGTATTTGGTAAAGGCAAAACCAGTGGGAGTGGAATTGGCCTTCATCACAAACGAGGTAACAGCTCCCTCGGGCCGGTAGGTTTCGTCCGGCCCAACAATGGTCACTGGCCGCCGTCTATCACCCCGCTCAAACGAATTGGCAAACTTGGCCGAGGGAACGTGGGTGCCCCACCCGCCCCATTGGGCCAGCTTATCGTCGGTACCCCGGGGCGGCTGCTCGATCCACAAGTAGTGTCCTTGGCGGCTGGGCCCCCAGCCTTGGGTCATATCGCGGTACTGGATCTCAAAAATTGATTCGCGGTTGTTTTCATTTTCCAATGAAAATACCCGGCGAAACTCTGGTTCTAAATCATAACGGTTCAGGTTGAGCAGATCTTGGCTGCGGGCCACTACCCCGTTCCAATTCTTAAGGTACATCTGGGTATAGGCCAGATAAGCAAGTGCCGTTCCCTTGGTGCAGCGGCCTACTTCGTTGTCGGCCCAACGGACAGGCAGATCGGCGGCGGCCGCGGTAAAATCACTGGCACACTGGGTAAAGAGCTGTTCGGCCGTCGATCGGGGCACTTTTAGATCAGAGTTGGCGGTTTGGGCTTCTATCACTAGCGGCACCCCACCAAACGTGCGAGCAAGCATTAAATAATAAAACCCGCGCAAGAACTTGGCTTCGGCCACTCGACGGGCTTTAAAATCTGCTTTAATGTCCTTTATTGCCGCACCATAGGTAATGACCAAGTTGGCTTTGGCCACTCCCTTGAAACAATTTCCCCAGTGATCGTTCAACTCAGCATTACCGGGCAGAAAGTTGAGTTCGTTCAGGGCAATGCGGGACGGGTTTTCGGTGGGCACCATGTCGCCAGTGGGCATCCCAGCTAAAGCATACCAAGATCCGCCCGACGATCCCCATTGGGATGCGGTGTAGATGTTGTTGGTGGCGGCGGTCAAATCATCTTCGGTTTTCCAGAACGAGGCTTCGGTCAGCTTGTCCAAAGGCTGCAAATCCATGAATTTGCTCGTGCAAGCATAAAACAGGAACACTAGGCCCGCAAGAGCTACTGTGGGCCTTAATAATGCAATTAGGTTTTTTTTCATTTTCTGGTTTGTTTAAATAAAGATGGAACTGATTAAAAAGTTACGTGAAAACCCGCCAAGAACATCCGTGGTGATGGATAGCGGCCCCTATCCACGCCCGTGTTGAGCGGGTTGGCAAACAAGCTGCCCACTTCAGGATCATAAAACGAATACTTGGTAAATGTGAAGAGATTTTGGGCCCCCACATACGCACGCACACGCTCGGCACCGATGCGTTGGATCCATTCGGCGGGCAGGGTATAGCCAAGCTGAACATTGCGGACCCGCAAGAAACTGCCATCCTCTATGTAGAAATCTGAGGCCAGCATATTGTTGGTGTTCTGGTCATAAGTGAGCCGGGGCAAAGTGTTGCTGGTTCCCGGGCCAGTCCAGCGATCCATTTGGGCGGCGGCTTGGTTTACTACCCCCGCACCGTTGAAATTGCGGATGTCGTAGAGCTGGCGCTTGGGCAAGCTCAAAATCTTGTTGCCAGCCTGCCCTTGCAGGAACAGGACCAGATCCACTCCTTTGTATTCCACTCGCAAGTTGAGCCCGTAAAGTAAGTTTGGCAATCCGTTGCCCAAATTGACCCGGTCGGCATCATCAATCTTACCATCGCCGTTCACATCCTTGTACCGGCGGTCGCCAGGCTTGATATTGTCGCCCTGTTTGGGCCCGCTCCTGATCTCATCGGCATTCTGGTAGATACCATCGGTGAGCAGTCCAAGAAACGAGGCAATAGGCTCGCCAACGGCTGTACGGGTAGCAAAGTTGATATTGCCAGTATTAAAACCTTGTAAAATGGCAGCACCTTCGCCCAGCGAAACCACTGTGTTCTTGAGCGTTGATATATTGCCATTTACACTCCATTTAAGGGGCTTAGTGCTTTCATTGTATCCAGCACTGAACTCAAAGCCGCGGTTTCGGAAAGACCCAACATTGGCTGTAATGGTGTTGTTGTTGGCGCCAATATAGGCCGGCACCGGGATGTTGACCAAAGCATCACGTGTAGTCTTGGAAAAATAGTCGGCAGTAAACGTCAATTTATTATCAAAAAAGGCGGCATCCAGCCCAATGTCCCATTGGCTGACCGATTCCCACTTGATACCGGGGTTGCCAAGGTTATCCACCTGGATCCCCGGGGCATCTTGTTGGGTGCCTGTTCCCAAGGTATAGTAAGCTTCGTTGTTGGTGAATGTGCTCAAATAGCGGAACGCCCCAATATTCTGGTTGCCCACTGTACCCACACTGCCCCGCAGTTTCAGGTCACTGACCATTTCCAGATTGGTCATAAAAGCTTCACGCGAAATGCGCCATCCAGCCGATACCGATGGAAAAGTGCCCCAACGGTTGAGTGGGCCAAAGTTGGAAGATCCGTCCACGCGCAGGTTGGCAGTGAGCAAGTACTTATCGTCATACGCATAAGTGACGCGGCCAAAGTAGGAAGCTAGGGAATACTCACTTCGCCCATCGCCCACGCTGCGGCTGGTAATGGGCGAAGTGGAAATAAGTGGAAGTTCGTTGGGAATCGTATTGGCATTGGCGAACAAACCTTGAAAGCTGCCCTTGAGCGCATCTATGCCCACAATGGCGCTCAGTTCATGCTTCTCGGCAATGGTTTTGGTGTAGCTCAAGGTGTTTATCACATTCCACGCCAGGTTGGTGCTGGACGATGTGCCCAATCGAGACAGCCGATTTTCACCCATCACACTTGCATTGGGCACAAAGAAGGAGGGAAACCAATCGCGCCCGGTAGCACTGGTCACGTCCACACCAACGGTAAGGCGGTATTTGAGCCCACGGATCGGCTCCACTTCCCCAAAGGCATTGCCCAAAATGCGCCACTGGTTGTTCCGGTTTTGTTCGCGCTCCAAACGAGCCAGTTCGTTGCCACTCGCTGACCGGGAAAGGTACAATGCGTTTTCGGGAGTGGCAAAAGCATGGTAAAAGCCCCCGTCGGCATTGAATATGGGTTGCATGGGCTGGACTTGGTAGGCATTGGCGATCACTCCGTTCTCGTTGTCGGCGTTTACCCCACTCCGCGATGAGTTGGCAATGGTCAGGCTGTTGCCAAACCGCAAGAATTTGGAGGCATCGTAATCAGTGTTGAGCCGGGCCGAATAACGCGCAAAATTAGAGGCAGGAATGATCCCATCTTGCCGGAAATAGCTCATCGAGAGCGCTGACCGCATCTTTTCACTCCCACCCGACACTGACAAGTTGTAGCTTTGGATGGGCGCCGCCCGAAAGAGGGCATCTTGCCAATCATAGGTAGGGAGCGAACTGGGATTGGCCCAAGCTGGGTTCAAAGCATAGGGCGCACCCCCGGTTAGGGCCCGATCTCGGTTACTGTTGGTGTATGCCTCATTGGCCAGAGTGGCAAATTGTGAACCATTGAGCACCTCCAATTTTTTCGAAGTCTGTTGCACGCCATAATAGGCATCAAACTCGACCCGGGTCTTGCCAGCTTTGCCCCGCTTGGTTGTCACCAATACTACACCATTGGAGGCGCGAGAACCGTAAATGGCGGCTGAGGCCGCATCCTTGAGCACTTCAATGGAGGCTATATCGTTTGGGTTGATGGAATTCAGGTCGCCGGCAATCGGGAAACCATCCACGATCACCAACGGCTCACCCCCACTGGTGCTCGATATGCCCCTGATCCTGATCGATACTCCGCCACCTGGCGTGCCATCGTTTTGGGTAATTTGCACCCCGGCCACTCGCCCTTGCAGTGCTTGGTCAAGCCCAGTAACAGGTACAGCCGAAATATCGGCAGCCTTGACCGAACCCACCGCCCCGGTAATGTCCCGGCGTTCTTGCGTCCCGTACCCCATCACTACCACATCCTGTAAAGTCTGTGCATTGGGCACCAATCGGATGTTGATCACCGATTGGTTGTTGATTGGGATTTCTTGGCTGGAAAAGCCAATGTAGGAAAATACCAATGCACCGTTTTTTTGCTCATCAGGCAAATTAAACGAGTAGCTGCCAGTCACATCGGTAATGGTGCCAATGGCAGTTCCCTTGACCAGGATACTGGCCCCGATCAAGGGATTATTGGTTTCATCGGTCACTTTGCCACTTATCTTGAACTGGGGCGATTCCAGTGCCGCCCCAAAATCCTGAGTGGGCGGCACAAGCGCCCCCGCCGGTTTGCGTTTGAGCACTATCTGCTGCCCGACAACCTCAAAACCAATGTTGAGCGGCAACAGCATGGCAGTCAGCACGGTGGCCAATTTTTCCTCCTCGGCTTGAACCGAAATCCTTTGCGAAGCTTGGATGATTTTGGCACTGTACACAAATTTTACACTTGTTGCCCGTTCAATCTGCAACAGTACATTCTTCAACGTTTGTTGTTCCATTTTCAGGCTTACTGCCCGATCTAGGAGTTCTTGGGCCTTGGTGTCGCCCGCATACCCAATGCTGGTGCACAATAGCACCGCTAGAAGTTGGTGAAGTGTGATTTTCATGACCAAAAGCAGCTTTTGGGCTGGTAAGTTTGAATTCATTTTCATACATTTGTTTGTTTTTGTGGATACTCGTTGTTTAAGCAAAAAACTACTATACTAGTATTGGCCTTTTTTGATCGATAGAGCCAACATTAGTTCCGTGGGTAACTTGGTTTGGTTAGCAATGCTCGAACCATTGCTAACCTTTTTTACTCTTCAATTTTCGTTGCAGCCCGTTCCCTTGATCAGGATTTGGGTGTCCCTTACCTCATAGCTGGCCCCAATGGACTTGCATATCAGGTCAAGTTTTACATACAATGATTCTTCGGTCAGTGCGGCCGTCAGCGGGCATTGGGCCACTGATTTGTCCTCCAGCACAATCTTCACTTGGTACACTTCCTCGATCAGCGCGAAAACATTGCCCAGGGCTACGTTGTCAAAGATAAAACGGGATTTTTCCAGTTTTACCACTGGCAGGGGAATAGCCACCAGCCCCTTGACCAGTTCATGTTTTGTTTGATCAAAAACCGCCCGCTGGTTGGGGGTCAGTTCCATTTGGCGGGCACTGGTGGCGGGCTGGCCTTGTTCGGGCTTGGTAATGACCGACACTTTGCCCGTTTTGACCGAAACCTCCTCGGCTCGGGCGCTCTCTTGGTAGGCGCTTACGGCAAAGCTCGTTCCCAACACTTTGATGGTCAGGTGGGCTGTCTGAACCAGAAATGGTTTCTGCTTATTGCGGGCGATCTCAAAAAATGCCCCCCCCTGTAACACAACCTCCCTTTGGCCTGGCCCAAACTGGACGGGATATTTGAGCTGGCTGTTGGGCTGGAGGCTGATCCGGCTACCATCTTCGAGCACCACCACCTTCACTGCCATGTTCGTATTGTTGGTGATCAGCCATTGGCCCGCCACCTTTTTTGCCACAGTTTCCGCTGCCTTGTCGGTTGGCTTCAAATATAGCAGGGCAAGGCTGCCAAAGCTTACCAGTATGGCAATGGCGGCAGCCCAATAGAAAGTCTTGACGATGCGCGAGCCAGCATTGGGCATCATTTTCACCACCTTGCCTTCTTGGTTTACCAGTTGTTGGAGCCGCGAATTGAACACCAATAGCGACTGGCCGGCCTGGGCACCTGTCAACTCCATTTCTTTGGATTTGGATTGAAGGGAAAACACTATCAATCGCGCCTCCTGCACTGATTGGGCTTGGTGGGGATGGGTGGCCAGAAAGGCCGCCCAAAACCGATCTTGTTCAACATTGGGAGAAACTACCCACTGGCAGAATTTTTCTTCCAACACGAAGTCTTCCGTCTTGTAATCAGTAAATTTATTCATTGGCACAAAAAACAATATTTGACCTGTCTTTTGTGAGATAGAGGCGGGGGAACGGGTTTTGTATTCAAAAAAAAGAAATTATTTTTTAATTATTTGCAATCAACTGGTTTTAAATGATTTGCGAAACGGCGTTTTCGAGCACCCATAGCCACAACAGGCTATCCAAGGTGATCTGTTGCTTGAGTGATTTTACGGCTTGGTAAATCAGGGTGCGGATAGATTGATCGTGGATGTTCATGATCGCACCAATTTCTTCATAGCCCAACTGATTATAAAATTTCAGATAAATGGCTTCTTTCTGCCGCGCAGTGAGTTGGTTGAGCGCACGCGCAAGCTTTTCTTTGATGCTCTGCTCAATCTGGCCCGCAATCAAAATTTCCTCCGCCGAGTACTCTACCAAGAAAGGATAGTCCTCTCCTTCGTTGGTAAGGCGGCTATGGCGATGTTTTACAAACTGCAATATTTTCCGGCGGAGGCACTTAAACAGGTAGGAAGGGACATGGTTCACTTGGCCGAGGCCAGCTCGGTTTTTCCATAATGCCAGAAAAACATCTTGGATACAATCTTCCACCAGCACACGATCGGCCATGATCCGGATCCCATACCTGAACAACTTCTGATAATGTCTTTCGTATAGGGCAGACAGACTAGCTGGCTCCCCAGCCCGGAACGTTTCCCAATGGTGGTTATCTGTAATGCTGATATTCGGTGTGTTCATTTTATCCCCCACTTACGCCCAATTATTGCAAAGAAAATATTATCGGCCCAAAAACAAAGATAGTTGAATTTCTAACAAGCGGTTACGGCAATTTTTGCCCAGTCCACCTTACCACCTGCCAAGTCTACTGGATCAACCAAAAAAAACGCACTATCAAAAACAAGGATCATGGTTAAATAATTATTAGTTGTTCTACAATTCAAACTTGTTGAAGTGACCTCACACCAATGTTTGCGCCTTGGTTGCCAATTGTTAGACTGAAAATTTATGTTAGCAATGATCTTCCATTTGCTCAATTTCCCGTTTTTTGGCTTTTTTGGTGAGTACAAAAAGAGGTTTTGTTTGAGCCTTATTGGTTCTCCGCGCGCTTTATTTATTTGAAATCAAAACATAGCTCCAGTATTCCCCTGCTGAAGTCTCCGGGGCACAGGCCAATCATTGGCGTATTGTACCGATGGTTAAGGACCTTGATCAAAAATTGGCGCCAAAGCTCCGGCTTTGGCGCAGTCAATATTTTGCTTATTTCAACAATACCTCGTACACAGTGTCGATCGGGTCGGGCAGGTTGTAATGTTGGTAAGTGGGCTTCTTGAGGTTGATAAACACGTTGTTGGTCGAGTGGTCGCCCCACCAAGTGTTCTCGACAAAGGCTTCGGCCCCGTTCATTAATACCTTAGCCTTCAGCACTTTATCTTGATAATTTTTGATGTTGATGTGGCCAATGTTCGGGTGCAGCACGTGCGCGTACAACTTTTTGCCCTGCTGGGTGAACCGCCCCCAGTCAGGTTTGGGCAAGTCGCTGGCCCCGCAACCGTAGATGCTGGCCCCGTTGAGTTTCATCCATTCGCCCACTTGGTGCAGGATGGCCACGCTCTGGGGAGGGATGTTGCCCCGGGCATCTGGCCCCACATTGAGCAGCAGGTTGCCACTTTTGCTCACACAGTTCACCAGCGTGTGGATCACCAGCTCGGGCGATTTCCAATCTTGGTCGGTGGCGTGGTAGCCCCAGTTGTTGTTCAGGGTGAGGCAAGTCTCCCACGGCACGATTTTGCCCCGATCATCGCGGCGGGGCACGTCGGGCACGCCCTGCTCGGGGGTCTCAAAATCACCAAGGGCATTGGCATCGCCGATTTTGCCCGTGCCATCGCCCAGAAGGCGGTTGTTGAGCAAGATGCCCGGCTGGTTTTTGCGCACCATGTCCACCAACTCCTTGGCCTTCCACTTTTCCCCCTTCATTTCACCGTAGGAAAAATCGAACCACATCACGTCCAGTTTGCCGTATTGGGTGGCCAGTTCTTGCACTTGCCCGTGCATGTAGGTGAGGTAGGTGTCCCAATTGTGCTTTTTGCCTTTGTAGGCTTCGTTGTCGCGCTGGGGGTGCATCGGGTCGCCATAGTGGGGGTAGTCGGGGTGTTGCCAATCGATCACCGAATAATACAGCCCCACTTTGAGCCCTTCGGCCCGGAAGGCATCGAGGAACTCGCGCACCAAATCGCGGCCCTTTATGTAGGTGCCCACTTTGTAGTCGGTCAGCTTGCTGTCAAACAGGCAATAGCCATCGTGGTGTTTGGCCGTCATCACGGCGTATTTCATGCCGGCCTGCTTGGCCAGCCGCGCCCATTCGCGGGGGTTATAGTCCACCGGGTTGAATGTGTCGATGTATTTTTGGTACTGTTCGGTGGTCAGGGTCTCCCGGTTTTTGACCCACTCGCCCCGGGCGGGCACGGCATAGGCCCCAAAGTGGATGAACATTCCAAAACGGGCCTGTTGCCACCAATCAAGCGAGGCCGGCTGCTGGGCGGTAAGCTGGCCCGCCAAGAGGCACAGCCCAACGAAGATCTGGATTTTTTTTAAAATTGCCATCGGAAAATTACAGTTATGTGATTTGGGTACAACTAATGGGCGGGCGCATTGCACAGCCGTGTAATGCGCCCGCCAACTTGACCGTAAGATGAGGCTAGTTTTTGAACTGGCCAAAAGCTGCCCGGTTTTTTTGGTGGCCCGGCCCGGCCGTTATCGCTCGGCTGGGAGTGAGCGCAAGCTGATCTAGGAACACATTTGCCCCAAACCAGCGTTAAAAGAGGTGTCAAAATCGATTTTGAGGCGTTCGGGGCTTTTTTACACCCCTGTTTTGTGCCATCAATTGTACTTAGAACCATTTTACCGCAAAAAACACTATGTCCAACACCAAACGTATTTTCGCCCTGCTGTGCCTGTGCCTCAGCCTTTCCGCCGTTGGGCTGGGCCAAACCGAAAACCCCCAACCGCTCCAACAGGTAAAAATCACCTTCCGCAACAACAGCATTGTGTTCCGCAAAGTGACCCTTGTGACCTATTTTCCGATTGAGCCCGGCAATAGTACGGAGGGCAAGGTATTGGCCCCGTATTCGAGCATCACCAAAACTTATCCGGTGGGCACCAAGGTCTATCTGGCCAACGGCAAGCAAGTGGAGGTGGTGATGAGCGGCAAGCGACTGGAAGACAAGCCTTTCCTGACGGTAACCGCCGAGGATGAAGGCAAAACTTTCAACATTTTTAAGGAGTAATGAAGTAAAACCAAACGGGCAAGCCGAAGACCGAACAAGGTAGGCACTCCATTTTATCTTTGCTGTCATGAAAAAACTAGGGTTATTGGTGCTGGTCATCATCAGCTTGCAAGCTTGCAAATCCCTCACCTCCACCACCTACATCGATCCCAATAAATCATTTGTATTGGGCGACGGGCTGCATGGGAGCTACACCGCCCGAATCAAAAACGTGGGGGCTGATGTGATTGAAGTGAGCCAAAGCGATAAAAACGGCACGGCCACCTCGCTGGGCAGTTTGCAAAGAAGGGAATCTCGGGAATACAAAGTGGGCGCAAACACCACGGTCATTTTCAAAAACAAAAATCGGGAGGAAAAAGGGGTCATTGAAATTTTGGTGACTGGCAACCCGACCGGGAACTTGAGCATGGGCTATCGCGATAACCAATAGCCTCGCCAATCAGTTGGATAAAAGTAAGACCATGCCTGCCCAGTGGGTGTAACCATTCACTGGGCGGGCCATTGCCACTACCATGCAACTCAACCAATATTCGGCCCTGCTGGCCTGCGCGTTTGTCAATGGCCTCGTGTTCACCGTGCTGTTTTGGGTGCGGGCCTACCAAGCCGAGCGACAATCGGATGCCATCTTTGGCTTGGTCATCTTGGCTTCCTGCCTGCATATCGTCGACTGGATGCTTGGGTTCATGGGCATCCACCTTTTGTGGGAAGAACTGTTGTTTATCCCCTACGACATTGGGCTGGCGATCGGGCCACTCATATTGTTTTACCTCAAGGGCCAACTAGATACCACCTTTAAGCTCTCGCGGGCCAATGCTTGGCATTTGATACCCTACTTGGTTTATATTGGCTACCACTTGGCGATTTTCACGCAAGGGCGGTCATTTACCAGAAACTGGTCTGATACCGTCCATTTTCCTTACCATTTAGCTGCCTTTGAGCAGTTGGCGATCTTGATTTCCAATTTTACCTACCTGTTTTGGTCGCTCAAAATGTACCAATATTATCGCCAATGGCTGCCCACCCAGTATTCCAATCCTGAAACCATCAGTTTTGCGTGGTACCGCCACTTTTTATTGGTTTATGCCCTTGCGATTGTGGTTAATTGGGGCTATATTTTGGTGGGAATGGCCGGAGTTCCCCTTTCTTATACTGATATTTGGTGGGGAAAATTTCTGGTGGGCATCATCATTTATTACGTTTCCATCCGGGGCTACAGCCAAACCCAACCCCGGCTACTGGTCTTCGGTGAGGCCCAAGCGGAGGAATCAATCCCCGTATTGCTGGCCGAAGTGGCCGAAAACCTGCCCCCCGATCTGGCGGAATGGAAAACCAAACTGCTCAATGTCATGCAAACCGACCAGTTGTACCTGAGGACTGAACTGGTGCTGCCGGATTTGGCGGCCCACCTTGGCATCAACCCGGCCTTGCTCTCGATGGTGATCAACAAGGGTTTTGGCAAAAATTTCAATGATTATGTTAACGAATACCGAGTGCGGGAGTTCCAATCCCGCACCCAACTACCCGAAAACCAGCACCTTACTTTATTGGGCATTGCGCTGGATTGCGGCTTCAATTCCAAAGCCACTTTTAACCGGGTGTTCAAGAAAATGACCGGAAAATCGCCAAGCGAATTCATGGACGGGGAGTGGGAAAGGCGAGGAGCCAGCGGGGCAAAACGATTATGACGAACCTGTCAAAACCATTTACGTCCGCGGTGCAAAATACCTGCCAAAAGCAGCAGCGGTTTTTGACAGGGCCATGACAGTACATTTGAACAGGGTCGAGGATCGGATCAGAAAAAAGGATCATGGCAAGTTTGTGGTGTGCAAAAACCCAAAAAAGCTAAAAACGAAGGGAGCTATTGAAAGAACGATCAACACAAAACTGGCGGATTGGAAAGGCATACCAACTCAAATAACGGTTCTGGGAAGTATTTGACGACGCCAAAAGTGACAATAAATTGAAGTGGTTGAACAGGTGGGTGGTGGCAGCCTTGGCACTAAACATGGAGAATTTTAGGGTAATGATATATTTCCATTTAGGGGACTGAGCATTTGAATCCCTTTAAATGACGAAGAACTAAAAATGCAATAACAGTAGTTACTTTTTTGGAAAACCAATGGAAAAACGTGAACTCAAGCACTCGGTTTAAAGATAAATTTTTAGACCGACAACTACTTGGCATGCAGTGATTTTTGAATGATTTAGCCAAAATATCGGGCTTCTTGGCAGTGTTGGTAGTATTGGTAGTGTTGGTTTATTGCTTGGCTTGCTGGGCATGGCTACTTTCACCGCCGAAACCCGCACCAAAGAAATCGGTGTTCGCAGGGTCTTGGGGGCTAGTGTGCCCCAGATAGCCATTTTACTTTCCAAGAGCTTCATCACCCTGCTCGCAATTGCAATAGTGATTGCCACTCCAATTGCTTATTTCGTGAACAATTTATGGTTGGAATTTTTTGCTTACCGCGTGGGTCTTGATGCAGGAATTTTAGGTGTGGATATTTTGACTATGCTCATTATCAGTTTATTGACCGTATTTTCGCAAACTTGGCGGGCGGCTCGCTCCAACCCAGTTCACAGTTTGCGGCGCGAATAGAACGAATGGCCAAGCAGAAAGCAAGCAAGCATCTACCTCGGGGCAGGCTTATCTGGGTAAGGTTAGCCACCAGCTTGGTCTGCCCGATGCCCGGCACCAACCGTCCGATAACGCACATATTTACCCGTTTTTGCACACTCTTGAATGGAAATATATACATAACTATTTGATTTTTATGTGGTTAAGTTAGGCATTACTTTGGCTTACT
>JBBQXF010000116.1:0-14798 GCA_038209965.1 Cytophagales bacterium
CATCCCAATTGGGAGCATGGGGTGGGTGGCATCGAGCAGAAACTCCTCTTCCCCGATCTTGACATAGGCAATGGAGTGGTTGAAACGTTCCAAAATAGGATAGTTTTTAAAAATCTTCCCATGTGGGCGGGTGCTCAACAGGATCGGACTGGCATTCAGATCCGCTTCCCGCAACATATTGACCAACAGTAAATTGATTTCATGTTTGTACCCTTCGCGTTTGTCCATCAGCTCTTTGGGCGAAATGGTGGCATAAATCCCACTATTATTTTTGATTTTAAAGTTGCTTTTTACGTAACTAAAAATGGCAGCCATTTTGTCTTTTTCGTTATTTTGGCCTGCCACCAACCGGCTGACCAGCTCTTTGGTGGCCCCTTTCCGCTTGACGAAGCCACCATAATTGAAGTTTTCCCAAAGTTCGGTGATGGTTTTTTTCCAAGTGCTGAGCACTTCTTTTCTCGGATTACCGGGAAAGGTGTAGTTCATCAATTGGAATTGAATTTTACTGATATAATCATCAGGAGTAGTGATATAACGCTCTGTAACATAGGCCGGTACGTTTTCTTGCGCCCATCGAAAAGGCTCGTTCTGGCCGCCTTGTTGGTCATCCTTTTGGTCGGGTATGGTGGTAAATGGCAGATTGCTTTGCATGAGCGACATGTAGCCCAGTTCACCGATCATTTTGATTTGGTATTCGCTCTTCCGTACTGGAATGGCACGTTGAAACTCCCACGCATTTAGGATGGTGATATAGTCGGAATCAACGGTGTAAGAATACTCGATAATGGATCCTTCCTTGATGCTGGGCAGGGCAAACTTGGTCAGCGAAATGCGCTCGCCCTGTCGCTTGGTGACGACCTCACTGAAGGTGCTTTTTTCCCCCAGCTCGGTTTTTTGGAGCGATCCGCCCGGATCCAAGTTGTAGGTGGCTCCTTTGATGTCCCGGATCTTTTCGTGGCTCTGCCCGCCGTTGCTGGTGTAGAGGGGCACTTGTACATTTGCCCATTGATACCCCTCTTTTTTAAGGATTTTGATCCGGTAATGGTATTGATAGCTTACCTGAAACCGCCCTTCATTGTAGTTGAAAGTCGTGTAACAAAAACTGCCCAATATTGCGGCACTGGCACTGGAATCGGCGGGGTACACCTTCATGGCCAAGTCTTTGGTGTCAATGGCTCCCCAGCGCATGAAAGACTGCTGGGCACGGGCAGACAGGCACACCCACGCAAGGATCAGGCACAATACTAATTTTTTCATGGTGGTTTGGGTAAGGGCTGGCCCCATGTTCGGGCGGGGCCAGCTTGGGGTTTACTTCTTTTTAAGGACGATTTGTTCGTTTTGCTTGGCCACGATCTGCCCAAACAGAGCTTTGAGGTGGACATATTCTTCAGGGGCAAACAATGCCCGGGCGATGTTGAGCTTGTAAACGATCTGGATCTGGGTGGGGCTGGGATTGCCCACCAAATATTCAAATTTCACCGTCTTGTCTTCAAACAGTTGGCGCACCGACTTGGGCATTTCCTCCACCACATAACCTTCGGGCAGGGTAAAGTTTATGTAGTAGGTTTCATCAAACGGATAGGCGAAATCGACCGGGAATTGGCGTTCCTCGGCCTTGAAGGGATTTTCGGTAAATTTGAAATCCAGCAAGGGGTTGAGGTAGATGCGGTCGCCGCCCACTTCGGCGAAGCCAGCGTTCTCGTAAGCAATTTTGCCTTTCAAGGGCTTGTCGTACTCTTTGGCGTTTTCAAAACTGGCCTTCAATTTTGCAAACTCATTCTCCTCTTCGGCTGCCTCCTCTTCTTCCTCGTCGCTTTTGGCTTTCTTTTTTTCAAGTTCCCGCCGAGCATCCACGGCCTCGTAGCCAGCCAGGGTCACCATCATCTCGCCTTTGAGTAGGTCATCGGGGGAGAGTATCAAGTTAGAAAAAATCGTTCGGCCAGCTTTATAGCGGTTGAGCAAGTTGACCCATATCGCCTTCATGCCTTTGGCAATCAGCAAGCCTTGCTCGCTCAGGGCGTAACTGGGCAGCATATCGATTGGCCGCATCAGGTCAGTGGCATCCAGCAGGTGCTCTTCTTTGTCAAAAGTGACAAAAGCAATGTTGTAATTGAATTTGTTCAGGATTGGGTAGGCCATGTTCACTTTACCATTCCCCCGGGTGCTGAGCAGGATCGGGTACGCTTCCAGTCCGGCCTCCTTGAGCATGGCCACCAGCAGCAGGTTGATCTCCGCACTGCTCCCCGCCCGCTTCTCCAGCACGTCCTTCATTTTCTGGTCCACCATGATTCCGTCTTCATCGCTGTATTTGATATTGTTCTTCACATAGTTGTAGAGGGCGTTCATTTTGTCCTTGGGGGTTGGCTGGTTGGCCACCAAGCCTGCCACCAACTCTTTAATGGGGGCGCGTTTGTCCAAATAGCCGCCATAATCTTCGCGCGTGATTAGTTCGTCCATCAGTTTCTCCCATGAATTGATAATGGGCCTGGCGATCTGGTTCGGATAATTGATCGAGGCCAACTGCAGCTCGATCAGGTTGATGCAATCTTTGCGGGAAGTAATGTATTTCTCACCCTTGAATGCGGGGATGTCCTTCATTACCCAGCGCTGGGCATTGATTTTATACTCCTGCTTATTATACGCCACACTACCAATGGTGCTACCTTGTGTGGTGACTTCGCCTCTCGTTCGCTCGACTGAAGTAATCACCCCATTTTTTTCCGTCCTTTCGTTCAAATGGAAAGGGAAGAACGTTTGGCTATTGGACACATACTGGTAATATTCGGGGGTGGCCACGCGGTATTCGCTCCAAACTACGGGATGCTCCGATTGAAACTGCCAAACTGGGAGGACAAAGAACCGGTCGGTAATTTTCTTGTAAGTGTATTCGATCACCGAACTTTCCTTGACATTGGGCAGGGCAAATTTCCTGATCGAGAAATCATTATTGATTTTCTCATCAAATATTGCTTCTTTTTCCAGTTTAATTTTATTGATTTGCCCATTCTCTAAATTATGAGTAAACCCTCTGATCTCGATGATTTTTTCTTTGTCACCATCATAGTAGCCAATTTTGACATCGGCGCGGTCGTAAGCATCTTTCTTAAGGATTTTGATCCTGACGTGGGTTTCGTACTCGAGCCTGAAGCCGTCCGTCTCGGAATACTTGAACTGTACATCGCCGTAGTCGTACAAGATTACCGCGCTGGCATTGGGGTCTTTTTCATAAGCCGTCATTTTTAGATCGGCATCACTGACATTGCCAAATTTGACATTGGCCGAATTTTGGGCAAAACCGGGCCGAACGGCCGAGAAAAGCAACAAGCTCACCAATAAAGTGAGACGATAAGTGCAAGTTTTTACCATTGAAGTATGTTAATAGTAAGATTAAGGTAATACAAAAATAAAAAAACGATTAGAAATTAACTGAATCATAAATTTTTCGGCATACGTTGGCCTGAACCATAAGATATGGATAACGGCCCACGCATCAATGTAAGGTTGTTTTGTAAAGCTTGACTTGGAAACTTAGCTTGAGCTAATGCTCAGGTCAGGTTTGGGGGTAGGGCGTTTATAGGATCATCGTTTGGGTTACACTGGCTATGACAAAGATAGAAAGCGACACCGAGAAAAAAATAAATTTTCAAGATATTTGTGCCTCTTATCGAGGGCTTCATCCTCATTTTGAACTTGGTAAACTACTGGTGTTTCAGAATATTGAATTAAATTGACCCACCAAAACAACTAAATGCCTAGGGCTTTGTTTTTCAATCGTTTACCATAACCTCCATTTTGTCTACCGGATGAATGATCAAAAATACAATGTCGTTTCTTTGTTTTCTGGGGCCATGGGCTTTGACTTAGGCTTAGAGCAGGCCGGTTTTGAGGTGAAAACGTGCGTGGAAATGAACAAGCTGGCTTGCCAGACCATCCGGGCCAATACCGACATCCCCGTGATCGAGGACGACATCAACCAAGTCTCGGCCGAGCGTATCTACGAAAAGGCCGGTTTGGGCAAAGGGGAAGTATTTCTGGTGGCGGGCGGCCCACCGTGCCAGGCGTTCAGCACGGCTGGCAAACGCCGGTCGTTAGATGATTTCCGGGGCAATGTGATCACCAATTTTTTGCGGGTTGTCGATGAATTGGCCCCGCCCTATTTCATACTCGAGAATGTTCGGGGCATTTTGTCGGCCGCGCTGAATTTTGTGCCAGAAATCTATGAGGCTGAATATCAGCAGGTAGTTCAAGAAAAAGGAAGTGTGGTTTACTTTCTGGGCCAAGAATTTGCCAAGCTAGGGTACAACATAAGTTTTGGGCTTTTCAACAGTGCCAACTACGGGGTTCCACAAGTGCGGGAGCGTTTGTTGATGTTTGGCAGCAAAACACAGCGCATTCCCCTGCCCAGCCCCACCCATACGCGCTCGGGTGATGAGACCGGGGAAAGTTGGACTACCATTCAACAAGCGTTTGAGGGATTGACGGGGTGTGATTTTGTCAAAATGCCAGAGAAGACCGCCCGCTATTTGGCCTATTTGGGCGAAGGGCAAAATTGGCGCGACCTGCCCACGGAATTACAATGTGTGGCAATGGGCAAATCATTTGAGCTGGTGGGGGGCAAGACGGGCTTTTATCGCCGCTTAGCTTTTGACAAACCGTCGCCAACACTGGTCACCAGCCCGACCATGCCCGCCACCATGCTGTGCCACCCCAAGGAAATGCGTCCATTGTCAGTCCAGGAATATGCCCGGATTCAACAATTCCCCGACCACTGGCAGTTTCAGGGCAAAATTTTGGACATCTACAAACAGATAGGCAATGCAGTCCCAGTAGGGCTAGGCTATGTGGCCGGCAAAACGGTCATTGATTTTCATGAGGGCAACTACGATCCCAAACGAGAAAAAACCAACAAAATTCCCTATTCCCGGTACAGCGACTGCGCCGACTTTGAGTTTGTCCCGAAATTTAAGCGCCAAATAAAGAAACTTGCGCAAGAATCATTGACCCTATTCTAATCGATAATAACTTCTCCGCCATTCCCTTTGTCACAAAATGAACAACTTGAGTTTAGATGACATTACGGCCTACGTGGCCAACAATATTGGGGTGTTTCACCAAAAAAGAATTCAAAGCTTGGATCGGTTGAAACTTACTGATGTTTTGAGGCGCAAAAACCCTTATTTGTTCAAAGCAAAATACCTGTTGGGGGCCGATCAGATTGTCCGGGCTTTAATCGATGCCCATATTTCTTCCAATGAAGAAACCATTTTTGGTGACTGGCTTGAGGGACTTGCCATCTTTATCAATACAAAAGCGTTTGGTGGCCGAAAGTCAGGGATCACGGGAGTGGATCTTGAGTTTGATGAGCAGGGCACACGTTACATTGTGGCGATTAAATCCGGCCCAAATTGGGGAAACAGCTCACAAATAGCAAAGATGATCTCAGATTTTAAAACTGCCAAAAAAACGATTCGGACCAGCAATTCCCAGATGAATATCGTTGCGGTCAATGGTTGCTGCTATGGAAGGGACAGCAAGCCCGACAAAGGCGACTATTTCAAATATTGTGGACAAAGGTTCTGGGAATTTATTTCAGGGGATCCTGATTTGTATGTGAATCTCATCGGCCCAATTGGCTATCAAGCTAGGGCGAAAAATGAAGAGTTTATGCTCCTGCACGCGCAGATGATCAATAAGTTCATTTTGCAGTTCGCAAGGGAATTTCTGCCAGCCAGATGGGGCAATAGACTGGGGCAAATTGGTAAGGCTAAATTCGGCCAGTAATCGGGCCGGCCAAGTTTAGCCGGCTTGCTGCAACAAATTTTCGGGCTCGGTGCGGATCAGGGAACAGTGCCAGCGCGATTCTTGCCAGTCATTCCCCACTTTTTTCCAAATAATGGTTGCCACACAGTAGAACTTGCCCACCAAACCACCCACTTCCAGGTTTTGGCAAAAGTTTAATACCGAGTAGCCCATTTCCGATGTTTGGAGGGCTTGATACCCGAGGATATCGGAACTGGTTTGGGCTTGCATGGCATCCAGTTTGGCAAACAAACTGCGAAACCAGTGTTCCCATTCTTGGCGGTTGGCCACCACTACATTCTTACCTTGGGGATCCAGATCAATGATCCCAAAGTCATCGTCACAAATTTGGGCCAGCCGGTCAAATTGGTGCGTGCTCACGCACTCCAACATATCAACTGTGAGCCCGAAAAAAGGGTGCTGGGAAAAGTCTTCTTGGGCCCGAACGTTGGTAGAAACTTCGATCATTTTAAATACTAGAGTGAAAAGTGCATAAAAAAACCGCGCAACCGATTAAGTTGCGCGGTTTCAATTAAATTATTAAGCGGTGGCAAACCTAGTCTTTTCAGCTTCAGTAGCACCTTTGGCAATGCTATACACGACCAAACCGAATCCAATCTTATTGACCGCATCGGCAATGTTGTAAGCCAAATCTACGGGTGAAGACTTAGTCAAATCCATTCCCTCTACAAAGCCGCTCAGCAAATTGCCGGGCAACAACATGTAACCGATAGGGTAGATGGCCCAGCCCACCAAGGTAAACCAGCGCAAAGTGCTGTAACCAACTTTAACTGCTTCGTTGGTCGATGCTTTGGCCAATTTAGCAGCTTCGCCAGCGTAGATTTCATAAATGATGACTGCCCAACCCAAAGTTGAGATAATGCCCCAAAGTATATTTTGCTCTGGCACTACGGCCTCACCGATGTAACCGGCCACCAACATAACGATGGAACCAGCCAACAAGCGCATCAACATTCCCATAGTCGCGCCACTAGGCTTAAGAATCAAGTAGTACTCGATACACATCAACGGCACGGTAAGAGTCCAGTCAATGTAACGGAACTGGGTGGGCGAAGTGGCAGTTTCCAACCAAATGCCGCGCATGTAATAATAATGTACTGCTGCAATGAAAGTAATTAAAGCAGAAATCAACAGGGAAGTTTTCCATTTGTCACTTACGGTGCCGCGCTCAACGATGAAGAAGATGGAAGCCGCCAACATGGACATGTAACCTGTAAAAAACGTGAACCCGATGTAATCTCCAGCTTGGAGCGTGGTATCGAGCAATAGACCTAAGTTGTACATAATTGGATGGTTAAAGGTTGTAAAATTTTTTGTGAAACACTAAGCATTGTTTTGTAAATAAAACTAATTGACTCCATTAACATGGTGTACTCAAATAAGGTTTTGCGTTTTGTTAAAAAAGCAAAAAAATATTTTTGCCCAAATGCCGTTGCCAATTCACTCTTTTTTAATCAAACCATTTTTGCAAATATATGTAATGTCATTTTGAAGCCGCGCTAGGTTCCACTTTTTTTGCACATTTTTTTTAAAATTTAATGGTTTATTTATTTGTAAATATATATAAATAATTAACTTTTATGTAAATAGTCATCTTTTGAGCAAATATTTAGATAAAAAGGCCGTAATCGTTTGGTTTGACAGAGCCATATAATTTTTTCCTTGCTTTGGCGTTTTTGAAATCAAGTCACCAAACCACAATGTTATGGACACTTTACGACAAAAGAATGCGGCTATTTTCCCGAATTGCTTGGGCCTGGCTTTGGCGCTAGCCATGTGCCTCGCGAACTTTGTGCGAGCCCAGACCATCGGCCATGTCCGGGCCTATGCCGATGCCCTCACCTTCCCGTTCCCAGTTGAGATGTTGCCTGCCAACGACGGCACTGGTCGGATGTTTGTCGTGTCCCAGAACGGGATCATTTCGGTCTTCCCCAACGTGGCCACCACCAGTTCGGCCCAAGTGTTCCTCAACATTGGTTCGACTGGCAGCAACAACCGGATTGTTTTTTCTTCGGGAGCAGAGCGTGGCCTGCTCGGTATGGCCCTGCACCCCGATTTCCGCAACAACCGACAGTTCTTCCTGTATTACACCACTCTCAACGCTGGCATCACCCGGATGGTGCTGGCCCGCTACTTCGCCGACCTCAACAATGCCAATCAAGCCCTGCTCACGGAAGAGCGGTTATTATTTTTTGATAAAAACCAAAACAACGACAACCACAATGGGGGCAAGATTGCCTTTGGCCCCGATGGGTTCCTCTATTTGTCCATCGGCGATGGCGGTGGCGGCGGGGATCCCCAGAACAATGCCCAAAACCGCAACAACCTTTTTGGCAAAATTCTCCGCATTGATGTCAATGGTGACGATTTCCCGGCCGATGCCAACCGCAACTACCGTATCCCGGCCAGCAATCCGTTTGCCAGCAGCGGCGGCTCTCCCGAGATCTTTGCCTGGGGCTTGCGCAATACTTGGAAGTTCAGCTTTGATCAGGTAACGGGCCGCATCTGGGGCGGCGATGTGGGCCAAGGTAGCCGGGAAGAGATCAACATTGTGACCGGCGGGGGCAACTTCGGGTGGCGCAAATATGAGGGCAACAATACCCACAACGCCGGCGACCCGGTTCCCAGTGCCCCAGCGGCCACTTTCCCGGTTTTTGACTATAACAGTGGAGGGGGGGCTTCGATCACTGGCGGATATGTGTATCGGGGCACGGCCATCCCCGGCCTCGAGGGGCGTTACGTCTATGGCGACTATGTGCGCGGCACGATGGCTTCACTGGCCTACAATGGCACGACGGCAACCAACACCAACCACTACACTGCCACCGACGGGGGCACAACTATCAACATTGCCAGTTTTGGCGAAGATGAGCGCGGCGAACTCTACTTCATCGGGCGCAATACTAGCCGGATCTATCGCCTGACCAATACAGCCAATGCGCCCTCGGGCCAAACCGTGCAGGGCTTCGGCAAGTGGTCGACCTTGGCCACTGGCACCAACGGTGTCGTGCGGGCCGTCATCACCGATGCCAGCGGCAACGTATATGTGGCCGGGAGTTTCAATACTGCGGGCGGGATTCCGGCCAATAATATTGCCCGCTGGAACCCCAATACCGGTTGGATCGCCTTGGGTGCTGGGCTCAGCGGTACGGTCAATGCGCTGGCGTTCCGGGGCAGCGATCTGATCGTGGGGGGAGCCTTTGCCAACGCGGGTGCTGGATCGGCCAATAATGTGGCCGTTTGGAACGGTACAACTTGGGCGGCCCTTGGAACCGGGGTGGACGGTCCCGTCCGGGCCTTGGCCGTCAGTGGATCCGATATTTTTGTGGGCGGCGCATTTGCCTCGCCCAGCAACAACGTGGCCCGCTGGAATGGCACGGCTTGGAGCGGGCTGGATGGAGGCACCAACAATGAAATCCGATCGATGGTGTACGATGTTGCCCAGCAAGCCTTGTTTGTCGGGGGCAACTTCTCCCTCGCCGGCACTACCAGCGCAGCCAGTGTGGCCAGTTGGAGCAGCATCAACGGCTGGCGAGCCTTGGGGAGTGGATTGGGCGGCTTTGCCAATGCCCTGGCCCTGTTGCCCAACGGCGATTTGGTGGCGGGCGGTTCTTTTACAACCGCCGGTGGCAATAACCTTAACCGCATCGCCCGCTGGAACGGGACTGTGTGGAGTGGGTTTGCCGATGGGATCGGTGCGACGGTCAATGCTTTGGCCGTTAGCCGGGGCCGTTTGTTGGCCGGGGGCCTCTTCGCGCTGGCCGACGGGCGGGTGGTCAACAACGTGGCCCTCTGGGATCCAGCGGCCGGTGGCTGGAACGCCCTCGGGCCCGGTACTGCGGTGGGCGTCAATGCCGGGGTGAATGCACTGGCCGTGGTGGGCAACTTTGCCTTTGCTGGGGGCGGGCAGATCAACGCAGGTGCGCTCACCGTTAACAATATTGCCAGACTGGAACTGCCCATTATCTGGAACGATGGCTGGACACCCGCCACCCCGATCGCGGGGGAGAATGTGGCGATTATGAGCACCAACACCCAGCCGGGAAACTTTGTCTGTAATGACCTGACGGTCAACAGCGGGGTGGTACTCTCGCTGGAAAGTGGCCAAGCAATTACAGTCAGCGGCGCATTGGACTATTCCGGGGCGACCATTGAAGTGCTCACCGGGGGATCGTTCGTGCAGGCCAGTACCAGCACCGCCGTGACCACCACTTCGACCAGCCGTTTCCGGGCCGTTCGCACTGATGGCCGAAATGCCATCGGCTACAACCTCATCTCCAGCCCGGTGGGCGGCGAAACCATCAACAGCATCGGGTTAAATACGTATCCCAACAATCGCTTTCGGTACAGCCCGGTGCCAGTGGCGGGCCAAACTTGGGTGCCCTTGGCTGGTACAGCTCCCTTGGCGCGCGGAGTGGGCTACACTTACGTTCCGGCCCAAGGATCAAATAATACTCTCACTTTTGAAAACACCGATGATGGATTGGTCGGCCAGCCCGGTAACGGCAACCTGAACGTGCCCCTTACTTTTACGGGCAACAATTTCAACTTGATCGGCAATCCCTACCCCAGTCCAATCAGCTTGATCCCTTTCCTAACGGCCAATACTGGTGTGATCTCCGGTACAGCTTGGTTCTGGCAGGACAACAACAATGGCACGGGCTCGGGCACTTATGTTGCCCATAACCTCGTTACCCCACCCATTCAAGTAGCGGTGGGCCAAGGATTTTTTGTCTTGGCCAGCGCGAGCGGCAATGTGGCATTCACCAACAACTTGCGGACCACGGGCACGCCAACATTTTATCGGACTGAGGGCGATATGGAACGCTTCCGCTTGGGAGTGAACTCCGCCAATGGTGGCGATGAGCTTTGGGTGGCCTTCGCGCCCCATTTCACCACCGGGTTTGAGAAGGGCTTTGATGCCCAGAAATTTGAAGGATCGACCAGCCTGTCGCTGGCCGCCGTGGTGGGCAACGAACGACTGGCCATTGCCGCCCTGCCCAACCATGACCGGTTGGAGTTGCCCCTGACCTTATTTGTTCAGCAGGCGGGGGAACACCATTTTATTGCGCGGGAAGTGGAAACCCCTACCAAACAAAAACTCTTTTTGGAAGATCGCCAAACTGGCGAGTTCTATTACCTGCAAACAGGCCGCAACCACCCGCTTAACCTGCAAGCGGGCCACTACCGCAACCGTTTCTACCTGCGCTCGGCCAGCGAAGTGGCGGGGCAGGCTTTCCTAACGGGCGAAACTGCCGGGGCCTACGCCTTTGGCCGCGATCTGTATGTGGAAACCAATGAAACCGCCCAAGTTACGCTTTACAACACCTTGGGTACCGAGTTGCTGCGCTTCGGTCAGATCCCAGCGGGGGGACTGCGCCGTTTGGCCGCCAACGTGCCCACATCGGGTGTGTATGTGGTGAAAGTGGCCACTGCCTCTGGCTCGGTGGGGAAAAGGGTTTGGTTGGAGAAATAATGCCAATGCAACCGCCAGCAGCGGCTGAACCCCGTGGCGGTTGCCCGATCCAAGCTGGTTTAAGTGTAGCGAAAAGGGCCATTTCCAGCTGGAAATGGCCCTTTTTATGGCCAATGGCGGTCAATTAATGGATGCTACTCAAATGTCATCACCGATTGCAGCCCCAGCCCCATGTTCTTGATCTGGGCCAGATCCTTGGCCCGGAAGTAGATTTGTTCGATTCCGCCCATCAGGAATACCTTTGGCGAATGGCTGGGCGATTTGGCCGAATAGGTCGGCTGCCACTTGGCCCGGCCCGCCAGCCCCAGCAAATGGATGCCCGGTGGTATAGTAAGCTCGTTGAGCCCCGAGAGGTCGCTCCAATCGTAGGAAATAGCAGCTTGGTGCCGCACCAAAGTAGCCAAGCCATAGCCACTCTGAAAATAGCCTTGTTCTACTTGGTGGACGGCCGAAGTATCAATCCACCAACTACCCCAGTCGCGGGCCGGCGATCCACTGGCGCTGGCCCCAGCACCCCGGTAAAACTTGGCCCCAGCGGAAAATTTATATACCGCTGGAGTTGGCGAGGTGCAATAACTAGCCAAAATATCGTCTTTCTTCTCGAAAGGCAGCAATTGGGAAGCTGACAAAAAGTCGTTGATGGGAATGGGGGCGAGGTGTCGGCTCATAAAACAATGGGTTTAGGGTTTCAATAGTTAAAAGGCAGTTGTAAGCTGATAATGACATCGCAACTTATGGGACAAGAATTTTTTGACCTAACGAGCATAGTTTGGGCAAAGGCGATGGCGGGTGTTTCGGTATTCAATCAAAATTGGTTTTTAAATGGCCAAAATTACCCTGATCTTAGGGTAGTTGCCATTCATATAAGTAAACTGCCCAAGCTAGCCGTTTATTGTACCAAGTTGGCGTTCAGGTAAGGTGGCCACCGGCCGATCGCCAATAAGTCAGGAGATGGACCAGTCCCGCCTGCCCCAATAAACCAATTCAACACATTTCCACTAAAGCCCAGTGGCCAACAAACGCTGATCAAGAAGTGTAGCTAAGTGGGTTTAGACCCGCGCGCAATGAATGAAACGATGTTATCAATCAGATGCCCCGGAACGAGAAAACAAAATCGGTCTGTTTGAAAGTGGTCAAATCCATTACCTCCGACCATGAATGTGGCCGGGTGATGCGGGCCATTGAGCAACCAGCATACAAGAAAAAAGCGTACTTGACCGACCGGCCAAGTACGCTTTCGGGCTTTTATTCCCTGTTTAAATTACTTGCCATACACATATCGGAGGAATTCTTCCCGGGTTTTCTCATCGCTGAACTTGCCACTGTAATGCGACGTGATAGTGCTGCTGTTCACATCCTGTACGCCACGCGAACACACGCACATGTGTTCGGCATCCAAGAGCACGGCCACGTCCTCGGTGTTGAGCACTTTTTTCAGCTCCTCGGCTATTTGGTTGGTGAGGCGCTCCTGCACTTGCGGGCGGCGCGAAAAGTACTGCACAATCCGGTTGAGTTTGGACAGTCCGATCACCTCGCCACTGGAAATATAGGCCAAGTGGGCCCGACCAAAAATGGGGACAAAATGGTGCTCACAATTGGAGTAGAACGTAATGTCACGCTCGACCAACATGCCAGAGTACCGATATTTGTTCTCAAACATTTTAGCTTTGGGCTTATTCTTGGGGTTGAGGCCACTGAATATTTCGGTGACATACATTTTGGCTACCCGGTGTGGGGTTCCGCTCAGGCTGTCATCCGTGAGATCAAGACCTAAAGTGTCCATAATCTTACTAAAATGGCTCTCAATGATCTTGATTTTTTCCTCATCGCTCAGATCAAAAGCTCCTTCGCGGAGTGGTGTCTCCAGGTTGGTGGCCAAGTGCTCGTCACCAATCTGATCCAATAGCGACTCGATGTCGTCGTGTGGGTGCTCCGAACTGACCGGAGTACTGTTGAAGGAGTGACCGTTGTTTTTGTGTTTCCCGTTGTTGTTACTACTGCCATTAGGCAGGGTATTCAACAAAGTTTCGTTCTGTTTCATAGAGTGTGACCCAAAGGTCAAATTTTTCGTCTAGATGTGGTCGTAGAAGGTTCCAAATAACTACCGCAATGTTTTCGGCAGTGGGGTTAAGGTGTTTAAACTCATTCGTGTCCAAGTTTAAATTTTTATGGTCAAACTTGTCGGTAACTAGCTGCTTGATCAAGTCGCTCAATACTTTCATATCGATTACGTAACCTGTGCTAGGGTCTGGTACACCGACCACTTTTACGATCAGATCGTAATTGTGGCCGTGATAATTGAGGTTATTGCATTTGCCAAAAATCTGCTGGTTTTGTTCGTCGCTCCAATCGGGATTGTGCAGGCGGTGAGCAGCATTGAAATGCTCTTTTCTAAATACGGCAACTTTCATAGCGTAACTTTCGGGCTTATTTTGATTGGATTGGCAGTGTTTATTTCTGCTCTCACCTTGCAACTTTGAGCCCAATAAAAAAAAATAAAAATTATTCTGAAGTTTTGTCAGTATCCTCCTAGAAGATTACAGAGAGAACTATAACAGGGGATACAAATATTTTGTTTAATCTTTGTTCTAAATACTTAAACAAATTATTGCTGGCCAAAAAACGGGGCGACGTACTGTCAGGCTACCTGACACGATGACCGGATTGCGGCCAAACCAAGCCGATTCCACCACGGGAAAGCAACCCTTCTACGGAAAATCTGGTAAAATAGTTGTGAAGACTTTCGTGTTCAGTGTTTTTTTGTGAAACAATGCTAACTTTGAAGCCCGTCATTTATCAATGGGGATTGCCGGTTTAGCAATTTTAACTAAATCTCTCAAGCATAATCAGTTATCTTAACTCATCCAGATCATCGCCTATGCCCTACCGCTTTACCCACACGGTAACGACAATTGGAGAATATGTTGAAAAAAAAATTAACAATTAACGCCTTAACGGGTTTTCTATTGTTTTTGGTGATAGTCTTGAGCGCCGATGTATGTCTGGCTCAGCGCAGGCCTACCCCCAAAACACAAAAAGGAAAAAAAGCTGTCCCCAAACCAGCGGATAAGTCGGGCAAAAAACCGAATGGACAGCTCCCAGTTAACCAACCAGACGATGCAATTACCACTGTTGCGGATACAATCCCTGGCGATGGGGAAGAACCCGACACGACCAACCTCGGCAGTGGCAAAGAACAGCGGCCAGTGGGGATACCCTTCTTTTTGCGCGATCGGTACAATATCTATTCTGGCGCCGGCTCGCGGTTCCGCCAGCGTCAGTCGCCATTCCTGATTGGCCTGCCCAAAAGTAAATACGGTGATTTGCCCCCTTTCACCCTGGGTTTCCCGGGGATTGATACCAAAGTGCTGTACAAAATGGACAGTGGCTACCAGATCACTGAACAAAACGATGGGCTGGATCTGCGGGCCCCGATCCAGATCGATGAGCAGGCGATGAGCAAAATTCGCGATGCCGAAACCCGGCGGCAAGTGTTTCGTGA
>JBBQXF010000117.1:0-14773 GCA_038209965.1 Cytophagales bacterium
ACTGCTTTGACCAAACAATACTTCGTACTTGGCCCGGTCGGCCGCTGGCCAACTGTACTCGTCGCGATAAGCCACTTGTGTGTTGCACAAATCCACCAAAACGAGACACAACCGCACTTTGCCCTTGAGCGAAGCATAAAACCGATTGAGATCGACGTAAGAGTCGCCCATTTTCAATTGATGGCTACTGCCGCCCGCTGCCCGGCCAATGTGTTCGCGGCCAGAGAAATAAAACAGAATTACGTCATCAGACTTGTGGTTCATCCCAGCGATCAGTCTTTCCAGCCCCTCACCAGTAAATTCGTTGTCGGCAAGGATGTGGGCCTTGTGGGCCATTTTGGTAAACTGGACAATGGTATCGATCTCGGCTTGGATCCGTTCTTGGTTTTGCATGCGGCCATTGAGGGTGGCCCCATCTTGTTTATCGATCAACACCACCGAATGAAGGGTCGATTGTGCCAATCCGACCAAAGCAATGCAAAAAAACAGGCAAGTTGATATGATGATTTTTCTCATAATCTGGACACTCATCCCACGTAAAAGGAATATAGAAATAAGGTAAGCAAATAAGTAACTAGTTTTACCGGGGCAGCAACATGTAGGTGAAGGGAGAACGAAAAAATGCGTAATAAATTTTGTGCAACTTGGCCCGAAAATACTCACTGGGCGAAGAGTAAAACAATCCGTATCAGTTAAACTACTGATGATAAACGAGTTATGTCTTTAAAATTTGACGTCCAAAAAAAATTTACCGCGTAAGGTTTAAAGACATTATGTATTTTTAGCGAAAGAAATCGAATGGCGATCAAAATTTCCCGTGCGCTCTTGCCACTGCATGATCAGCTCAAAAGTATTGGTTGATCGCTGATAGTCCAAGTAACCGGACTCGGCAATGGCCCCGTTGAGTTCGTTTAGCCATTGCTTCTCTTGCGCCGTCGGCTGGGCAGGCAAAAAACTCACCAATTCATAGATGTCGTACAACTGGACGAACTGGACAAAATCGATAATTTCGTACAACTCACAGAAAGCACGGTACTTGTCCAAGTGGTGCTGGTCATTCACTAAATTTTCCATACGGGCATTGATTGTTGATCTTCCACAGGATTCAATTGCGAGGTGGAAACATGAATTGGCGAAAAAAGTTTTAGTTTTCCGTTGACAATCGGCCAAAGTTGGTCGGCCCGGTAGTCTTGAACCACCCATTAACCACTTATCAATATGAGCGAAAACATCAACCGCCGTACTTTCGTCCACCATTTGGGCGCTTTGGCCGCTGCCTCGGCCCTCCCGCTGAGCACTTTGGCGGCTTCCTTGCCCAAAAAATCCAAATACAAACTTGGTTATGCCTCCATTACTTGGGGCGGGGAATTCGCGACAGCCCTCAAAGAAATCAGTGCGCTGGGGTTCAAGGCCATCCAGATTTCTGGCTCCACCCACAATGCGTTCAAGGACAAACCCGATGCCTTGATTGCCTTGGTGCAAGCCTCGGGCCTCAAGGTCCCAATCTCGTCGGGTGGCAACCTGCGCATTGAACGGGAGGCAAAAATGCCCGCTTGGGATTCGGTCTGGGCAGTGGCCAAGCTCCACAGCAAACTGCCCGGGGCCAAGCTCCTACAAGTGACCAACGGCAGCAAGCCCAAGGATCGAAAGCCGACTCCCGAAGAGTTGAAGGAATTGGCGCTGCAAATGAACGAACTGGGCCGCCGGACCAAGGGCGAACTCGATCTTGATCTGGTCTATCACAACCACATGAACCAACTGGGCGAAACCCCGAACGAAGTGGACGCGATCTTACAAAGTTGCGATCCGCGCTATGTATCGTTCCTGCTCGATATTGCCCACTACCAATGGGGCGGGGGCGATCCGGTCAAGGCATTGGAACAGTACAAAAGCCTGATTAAAGTGATCCACCTCAAAGATTTGGCCCAAGTGCCCGGTGGCGAGGCCAAAGCGCTCCAATTTGTCGAGCTGGGGCAAGGCAACTTGGATTTGGCCGGGATTTTTGCCAAAATGGACAGCACCGGGTTTCGGGGCTGGGCCATTATCGAGATTGACGGCGTGCCCAAAGGTTCGGGCCGCACACCGCTGCAATGCGCCGAAATTTGCAAAAAGTACTTGACCGAGAAATTGGATCTTAAAATTGGCTGAGCAAACGGCACCATTTCTAGCCGTTAAAGTCATTTTATCGGTCATTTTAGGTGTTTGACCAATCTTTGGTGCTACACCTCAATGCCCAACATGGTAATGTCATCGCGCTGGGGCGCACCTTGGGCGAACTCTTGCTGGGCTGCCAGCAAGAGTTCATGTTGTTGGCCGAGGTTGAGGTCTCCGTTGGCTTCCAGCAATGACTTGAACAATTGCCGACCAAATTTCTGGCGGTTGGGATTATTTTGATCCATGTAGCCATCGGTGAAAAGATAAAACCGATCACCGGGCTGGAGCATCAAATGCTGAACGGTGAAATGGGCCTGATCAGCCCCGCCTAATCCACCACCGATGCTTTTGCGGTCGCCGGGCAACACAGCAGCCCGCCGCTCGCCTTTCTTTACGTACCAGAGCGGCCGCCGGGCACCGCTAAACTCGATTTGCAGCCCTTCTCCCGTGCGGGTAAAGGCACAAAGGGCCATGTCCATGCCGTCCAAGTTGCGGCCCAGCAAATTGCCCACTTGTTTGAGGGCCAACTTCACTTGGGCATCCAACTGAGTCAAAATATCGGCAGTGCTCCTGATTTTTTCCTGAGTGACGATTTCGTTCAAGATCGAGTTGCCGATCATGGACATGAAGGCCCCCGGCACGCCGTGGCCCGTGCAATCGACCACGGCAAGAAACTGCTTGCCATTGCCAGGCTCGGCAAGCCAATAAAAATCGCCACTGACAATGTCCTTGGGTTGAAACAAAATAAAATAATCGGCAAAAATCCGTTGAAAATCCGCTTTGTGGGGCAAAATGGACGCTTGGATCGTTTCGGCGTAGCGAATGGAATCGGTCATTTTCTGCTTTTGGGCTTCCACCGTGCGGAGGGTATCCTGCAACATTTCCCGGTTGGTGTCCAGTTCTTCCATGTTTTGCCGCAGCTCTTCCTCGATAGTGAGCAGTTCTTCGTTCTTTTCGCGCAGCTCGGCCGTTTGTAGGGCTACCTCCCGTTCCAGCATTTCCTTCTGCTGCTCCACCAACCGCCGCCGGGCCTCTTTTTCAACTTCCATTTCTTGGCGCATTTGGTTAATGCGGAAGAACAAACCAGTGGAAAACAAAAATATTTGGGCGATCCGGCCCAGATTGGTGCCATAACTCAGCAGGAACCGGGAATCAATGATTTGCAGCAGGGAAGCCAAAAACAGCAAACTGCCCAATAAGTACGCACTAGTAGCTAGGACATAGTATTTGGCGGGTTGGTAGCCCCGGTACCAAACGATGCACGATATCACAAAGGTGAAAGGGGTCAGGATCAACGACACTAGGGCCATCAGCGGGATTGGCCACTGATTGAACCCATAAATGACCAGCAACATAGCCACCATCAGCCCCATCAACCCTAGTACCGCGTAATCGGCCCAGCGTATCACTCGCTTCAGGGCCAAAAATTGTCGGGTGAACTGCAAAAACGCGAAGTGGCCAAGGATAGAACTGGTGAAATAGACATAAGTATAATCCATCCCAGTAATGGCATTGTACACAAAATCGAGCGAACTGGCGGTGGCGACCGTGCTCACGCCCAAATACAGGGAAAAGTACAAATAGCTTTGATCCCGGACATGGAAATAGAGCACAAAACTGTAGAATGCCATGATCAGCACCAACCCTAGATAAAAACCATTAAACACCTTGGCCTCCTCGTTGGTAGCCAGTAAATTGGCTTCGGTCTTTGCTGTAATCGCATATATCCGCTTGAAAAAAGCCTTCTGCTGAATATTTTGGGGCCGTTGCTGTTGCACCCTTAAGTAATAGGTTTGGGTTTGCCCGGGCGGCAGCAGCAGCGGAAGGGCCATCAATTCACCCAATGAGTAGCGCAATTTAGTTGGTTCAGTATCAATACCTTCCTTCCAACTGTGCACCACACCGCTCGCATGAACGATGTAAAGTTCGACCGAATCGAATTGGTTGAACAAGTCCAGCACCAGGGCACTGTCCGGGCTTTGGTTGTGCAACTGAAACCGCAACCAGCCCGTCTCGGATCCATCGGCCAGAAAGTGGGGCAAAGAAGCGTAAGGAGCAAACTGGGGAGCGTATTTGCTGGACGATACCTGGGCAAAATCCAATTTGCCCGAAGGATCGGCCAAGGCTTGGCATAAGGGCAACAGTCTTAATGCTCCACCCCGGTACACGAGCGGGGGCTGCGCCGTTATATCACCAGCTGATAGCAGGAGCGCAATGCAAAAAGCAAGCGATAAATAGTTGATTTTCATCTAAATAGCAAGGCTAACAATCAAAGGAAGCTGTTTACTTAAGGGGATAAAGCCTCACGGGCAAAGATTAGACCATAAATCTGCACTTGGCTAGCTGTTCGGCTCCTCCGTCAGCTTAGTTGGCCCACTTTGGCCAAGATTAAAATGGTTCGCAATTATTTTTGCTTTATTGGGCCAAACAGTACATCGGATCGGGCGTGCGCAATGGCACATTGGTGACTTTATTGGTATCATTTACTGGCAAAGAGTTAGATTTGTAATTGGCGTTGGACTGTCTCGGGTCATTTTTAGTTTTGGCTTTTACAGATTGGCCCATTTTTATACAAAAGGCTTTTGCCAAATTTATGGTAATTGCCTTTTGATCAGCGATTAAATCGGATTTATTGGATATCAGTCTATTTTAAGGGATTTTTTAGTGCCACATACTTATTTTCCTTGTTTTTCGTTAAATCAAGTCATATAGAGGTTTAACTAGCGATTATCTTACATTGATGAAACATTGGTTGATTTTTACGGGGCTATTTTTAATGTCAACCCACTTGTTGGCCCAATCCCGGGTAGTGGATAGCCTGTCCACTTTATTGGCAGCGGCCAAAACCGATGCGGCCAAAGCTCCTTTCGTTGCAGATTTGGCGCTTCACTATGTCTTCAACCGGGCCGACAGCGCCCTGTTTTTTGCCCAATGGGGCCTCCGCTTGAGCACCCGGCCCGAAAGTGGGTTGAACCCTTACCCTTTTTACAATGTGATGGGTTTGATCGAGAACAACCGGGGCAATTATGGCCAGGCCATCGCCTACCACCACCGAGCGATTGAGCAGGCCCAACAGCACAACAACGAACTTGATCTGGCCCGGTCGTACAATAACCTTGCAACCGTTTACAGCAATCAGGGCAATAACCACCGGAGCTTACAATATTATCTCGAATCGCAAAAAATATATGAAAAACACAACCACCCCAACCAACACGCCCTCACCCTCAATATTGGATTAATCTATCAATTCTTACAACAGTACGAAAAAGCCAAAATACAACTTTTCAAGGCTTTGGCCGGCAACCGACACCAAAAAGCCAAACGGGGCGAGGCCATGTCACTTTACAACATTGGCTATTACCACCAAGAGAACCTATCCACGGATTCGGCCCTTTGGTATTACCAGCAGGCTGGTGCCATGTTCAAAGACATGGGGCAACAACAGACCCTGGCCAGGTTGTACAAAAACAGTGGAAAATTGTTGGCCCTCAAAGGTAAGTACGAACAAGCCCAGCAAACCCTTGACCAAGGTTTTGCCCTGACCCTCGTCACCCAAGACCGCAAGACCCGTTCCCAGCTATTGACTGAAATGGCCAGCCTCCAGATGAAGCAGGAGCACTGGGCCAAAGCCGATGAACTGGCCAAACAAGCCTTGGAACTGGCCAAAGAGATAAACAGTCCCAAAGAGATAGAAGAGGCCGCCCTGATCTTAACTACCGTAAGCGAGACCAAAAAAGACTTCGGCAGTGCCCTTAAGTTCTACCGCATTGCCCAAGCGGCCAAAGACTCGGTCGAAAACGTTGAACGGCAAAAATTGATCTTTGCCCTTCAAGGCGACTACGAAATTCAAACCCAGCAGGCAAAAATCAATTTGCTCAACAAAGACAAAGAATTACAGGCCGTGCAGGCCGACAGACGGGAACAAATGATTGCGCTGCTGGAGCAAGATGCCGAAATCAAGCAAGGCGAAATTGCCTACCAAGGGTTTTTGCTCGTGAAAGAAAAAGAGCACCAACGGTTGGACAGTCTGGGCCACAAACGAGATTTGGACAACCAACTGGCCATTGCCAAATTACAAAGAACCGAGTATAGCCTCCAAAAAGCCCAGCTCCAACGCAGCCAAGCGGAAGTTGTGCAGAAAAACTACCAACGCAACACTTTGATCGGTGGAGTGGCATCATTGCTCATTTTGTTGGTCGGGCTGGTGGCCGCCATCCGCCAAAAGCAACAGGCCAACCTAATGCTCAACCGCCAAAAGGAAGAATTGGCCAAGCTCAACACCACCAAAGACAAACTTTTCTCGATAGTGGCCCATGATCTGCGGAGTCCTTTTCAGGGCCTCAAATGGACCATGGAACTGCTCGAGCAACAGGACATCTCCCAAGCAGATTTTTTGCAGCTCACCAAACAGCTCAAGGGCAATGTGGAAACCCTGAGCGACAACTTGAACAACCTGCTGATTTGGGCCACGTCCCAAATGAAAGGGATCCGGCCACAACCGGGCCAGTTGCTGATCAGTGCCGAAACTGGGGCCGTGCTCGAACTCTATGCTGGGCCGGCCGCTGGCAAAAAACTCCAACTCTCGACCCAAGTGCCAGATGATGTGCGGGTTTGGGCCGACCGCGATCATTTGCGGCTGGTACTGCGCAACTTGGTCAACAATGCCATTAAATTTAGCACTGTGGGCGGGCAAGTGAGTGTGTCTTGTGAGGTCTTGGCCAAGTCCGTGCGGGTGTCGGTGGCCGATACTGGGATGGGCATCGCTCCGCAAGAAACCAAAAACCTGTTCCAACCAGGCAACAAAATCAGCAAAACAGGCACTGCCGATGAAAAAGGAGTCGGCCTGGGCTTGATGCTGTGCCAAGAATTTTTGCAGGCCAATGGCGGCCATATTTGGGTAGAGAGCGAACTTGGCCAAGGCAGCGTCTTCACTTTTGAACTACCCATTGAGCAAAACTAGCACTGGGAATTTTGCCCAAATCCCTATCTTTGCCGCCTTACCAACCCTCCTTTGGCTGTGCAAGTTGCCCAATCTGTTTCACTCCGTCCTTACAATACCTTTGGCATCGAGGCCCAAGCAGCGTATTTTGCCCGGATCAATACCGTGGCTGAACTAAAGTCCATCCTGAAGACGCCGTTGGCCCAAACTCGGCCCATCTTGGTGCTGGGCGGAGGCAGCAATCTGCTCTTGGTACAGGATTTTCCCGGCCTAGTGCTCAAAATTGATTTGCTTGGGCTGGAGAAAATCCGGGAAGATGACCAACAGGTGTGGGTGCGGGCGGGCGCGGGGGAGCAATGGCACCGTTTCGTTCTTTATTGCTTGGCCAATAACTGGGGCGGAGTCGAGAACCTCTCCCTGATCCCGGGCACCGTGGGCGCGGCTCCCATGCAAAACATCGGGGCGTATGGGGTGGAACTAAAGGACAACTTCGAATCGCTGGAAGCGGTCGAGATCGCCACGGGCCAACTCCGCACTTTTGACCAAGCCACTTGCCGCTTCGGTTACCGCGAGAGCATTTTTAAACGTGAAGCCCAGGGCAAATACATCATCACTTCGGTGGAGTTCCGGCTGCAAAAGTTCCCAGTGCTTCATACTGGCTATGGGGCCATCCGCGACACGCTGGCCGCCATGCAAGTACAAGCGCCCAGCATCCACGATGTGAGCCGGGCCGTGATCCAGATCCGGCAGAGCAAACTGCCCGACCCCGCCCAGATCGGCAACGCGGGCAGCTTTTTCCAAAACCCCGAAATCCCCCAGGCCCACTACGACCACCTTAAAGCAGTTCATCCCGCCCTGCCCGGGTATCCGGGCACAGCACCGGGCATGGTCAAGGTGGCGGCTGGCTGGCTCATCGAGCAGTGCGGGTGGCGGGGCAAGCGCGTGGGCAACACCGGTGCGCACCGCGATCAGAGCCTCGTCTTGGTCAACTATGGTGGGGCCACTGGGGCCGAGATCTGGGCCTTGGCCCAAACCATCCAAGCTTCGATCCAAGCCAAATTTGCGATTGCACTCCAAGCTGAGGTCAATTTGGTGGGCACGCTTGGCCCTGCCCTCTTTTCTGACAAAAAACTTGATTAAGGTTTCCCGTTCCCACTTTTATAACCTAAATTCGCGGGTGACTGGCTAGGGGCAATCGCCAAAATTTGGTAATTGATGACCCCAATGCTTCTAATTAGGTTGGTTAAAAGAACAAATAATGGGTAACCAACTCAAAACTAGCAGCATCTAACCCAATAAGCCAGTAAAATCTTTTTAATCTTGGTACAAAAATGACCAACGAAGGTAACATCATTCCGATCAACATTGAGGACGAAATGCGCGTGGCGTACATCGATTATTCGATGTCCGTCATTGTGTCGCGCGCGCTTCCCGATGTACGCGACGGCCTCAAGCCAGTGCACCGCCGAATCCTCTACGCCATGGACGAATTGGGCCTAGCCCCCAACAAACCGTACAAAAAGTCGGCGAGGATTGTTGGGGAAGTGCTCGGTAAATATCACCCCCACGGCGATACTGCCGTTTATGACGCAATGGTGCGGATGGCCCAACCCTGGAGCTTGCGCTACATGATGGTGGACGGCCAAGGCAACTTCGGCTCAATGGACGGCGACAACCCAGCCGCCATGCGTTATACCGAGGCCCGCTTGAAAAAGTTGGCCGAGGACATGCTCGCCGACTTGAACAAAAATACGGTTGACTTCCAGTCCAATTTTGACGACTCGCTCAAGGAGCCATCGGTGTTGCCCGGCAAACTGCCCAACTTGTTGGTCAATGGATCGACCGGCATTGCCGTGGGCATGGCCACCAACATGGCCCCCCACAACCTGACCGAGGTGGTGGATGGTATTTCGGCTTATATTGACAACCCCGAAATCACTACGCTGGGCCTCATGCAATACATCAAGGCCCCCGATTTCCCGACCGGGGCAACGGTGTATGGGGTCAATGGTATCCGCTCGGCCTTCGAGACCGGGCGCGGGCGGGTGATCATCCGGGCCGTGACCGCGATCGAGGATGTGCCCGGTGGCCGGATGCAGATCGTGGCCACCGAAATCCCCTACATGGTCAACAAAGCCCAAATGATCGAGCGCACTTCCCAGTTGGTCAACGAGAAAAAGATTGAGGGCATTTATGACATCCGGGATGAGAGCGACCGCGACGGGGTGCGCGTAGTGTATGAACTGAAACGAGATGCCGTGCCCCAAGTGGTGCTCAATAATCTCTACACCTACACTTCGCTCCAAGTATCGTTCAGCATCAACAACGTGGCCTTGGTCAAGGGCCGCCCGATGACGCTGGGCCTCAAAGATATGATCAAGTACTACGTTGAGCATCGCCTCGAGGTAGTAGTGCGGCGCACCAAGTTTGATCTGGCCGAAGCAGAAAAACGGGCCCATATTGTGGAAGGCCTGCTCAAAGCCCTCGATATTATCGACCAAATCATTGTCCTGATCCGGGCTTCGGCCGACGGGGCCGCCGCTAAAGCCGGCCTGGTGGAACAGTTTGATTTCAGCGAGATCCAGGCCCAAGCCATCCTAGACATGCGTTTGCAACGCCTCACCGGATTGGAGCGCGACAAGTTGCAACATGAATACGATGAACTAATGAAAACCATCACCCACTTGCGCGAAATCCTCGACAATGAAGGCTTGCGGATGATCATTATCAAAGAAGAACTGTTAGAACTAAAAACCAAATATGGGGATGCCCGGCGCACCCAAATCGTGTTTGATGCCGAAGAAATGGTGATGGAAGACATGATCGCCGATGAAGACATGGTGATCACCATTTCGCACAACGGTTACATCAAACGCACCAACTTGGCCGAATACCGGATGCAAGCCCGGGGCGGCGTTGGCTCGCGCGGGGCCACCACCAAGGTGGACGACTTTACCCAACACCTTTTTGTGGCCAACACCCACGCGTATCTCTTGATCTTTACCGACAAGGGCCGCCTGCATTGGGTCAAGGTCTATGAAGTGCCCGAAGGCAGCAAAACGTCCAAGGGCCGCCCGATCCAGAACGTGATCCAGATCACCAGTGACGAGAAAGTCAAGGCGGTGCTCAAAGTCAAGAACTTGAACGACGAGGAATACATCAACAATAATTACATCATGATGTGTACCGAGCAGGGCGTGATCAAAAAAACCAGTTTGGAGGCTTTCTCGCGCCCAAGGTCGGCGGGCATTTACGCCATCACCATCAACGAAGGCGACAACTTGCTCGATGTACGCCTCACCAGCGGCCAAGATGACATCGTGATTGCCGTCCGCTCGGGCCGTGCCGTCCGGTTCAATGAACGCCGGGTGCGCCCAATGGGCCGGACCGCCGCTGGGGTGACGGGCATCAGTTTTGACGAACAAAACGACAAAGTGGTGGGCATGATTGCCCTCAACCGTCCCAATTCCCAAATTTTGGTCGTTTCAGACAAAGGATACGGCAAACGCTCCGATATTGAAGAGTACCGCGTGACCAACCGGGGCGGCAAAGGCATCAAAACCATGAACGTGACCGAAAAAACGGGCAGTTTGGTGAGCATTATGGAAGTGACCGACACCGATCAGTTGATGATCATCAACAAATCGGGCATTACCATCCGGTTGGCGGTGGGCGAGTTGCGCGTAATGGGCCGGGCCACCCAAGGGGTCAAACTCATCC
Source organism: Cytophagales bacterium (assembly GCA_038209965.1). GTDB lineage: Bacteria > Bacteroidota > Bacteroidia > Cytophagales > Thermoflexibacteraceae > JALONO01. The sequence goes on from JBBQXF010000117.1 coordinate 10,817, forward strand.
GCTTGAACGAAGAAGACGAGATCTCTTCCATTGCCAAGATAGAAGCCGTGGAAGGCGAACCAACCCCGCCGGACGAAGTGCCAGGGGCCACGCCACCCGCTGATGCAGCGGCCCCGGCGGAGACCTTACCCACTGATGATGAATAATTGATCCGACCTGAGCAAGGTGCACCACGGCTGTCCCCTTCGAACCGGGACAGCCGTTTTGTTTATCCTACCAGCCAATGGCCAGTGGCAACCAAACTTGGTACATTGGTTGAAAGAACTAAACCAAGCTGGCAAGCCAAGAATGGCCATTCAAGCCAATTGCTTGATTATTAAAGTATTCAATTAACTTCAACCCACCCCGTCGGGAAGCGCGGTCGCGGAAATCATGTCAATTTGACATAACTTTGCGGTTTACACTGAATTTATGGCAAACAATAGTAAAGATATAAAAGGCACATTGCTAAAAAACCGGCTCGGCAATGATGAGCCAGAAGAATTTATTCCTTTGCTTACCGACGAAGGCGATGAAACCTCCTCGACCAACTATCCTGAAGAATTGCCCATCTTACCGGTGCGCAATACCGTCCTTTTCCCCGGCGTGGTAATCCCTATCACCGTCGGTCGGCAAAAATCCATCAAACTCGTGAAGCGGGCTTACAAAGGCGACCGGATCGTGGGAGTGGTGGCCCAGCGCAATAATTCTGCCGACGAGCCAGAACTCGCCGACCTTTACAACACGGGCACAGTGGCCCGGATATTGAAAATGCTGGTCATGCCCGACGGCAACACGACCATCATCATCCAAGGGCGGCGCAAGTTTGACATCGTCAAGGTGAGCAAAACCAACCCCTACTTAATGGCCAAAGTGTCTTACAAGGCCGATACCCAGCTCGAGGAACGGAAAAAAGAAACTAAGGCCCTGGTGGAATCGCTCAAAGAAGCGGCCCATAAGATCATGCGCCTCAATCCCGAGATTCCACAGGAAGCCCAAATCGCGATCAACAACATCGAAAGCCCCGCGTTCCTGATCCATTTTCTTTCGGCCAACATCAATGCCGAAGTAAAAGAAAAACAGGAGCTGTTGGAATATTTGACCACCAAAGAACGGGGCACCCGGCTGTTGGAACTGATGCTGCGCGAGATCCAATTGTTGGAGCTCAAGCAAGAGATCCACACCAAAGCCCATTCGGACATTGATCAGCAGCAGCGCGATTATTTTTTGCGCCAACAAATGAAAGTGCTGCAAGACGAACTGGGCTACGATAGTTTCGAGCAGGACGTAGAAGCGTTGCGTGCCCGGGGCGAAAAAAAAACTTGGTCAGACGATGTGCGCAAACATTTCAACAAGGAACTGGACAAGATCCTGCGCATGAACCCCCAAGCCGCTGAGTTCCCGGTGGCGATGGGTTATGCCGAGTTCATGGTCGATTTGCCGTGGAACGAGTTTACGACCGATAGTTTTAATCTCGAGAAAGCCCAACAAATTCTTGATCGCGACCACTTTGGCCTCGAAAAGGTCAAAGAGAGGATCATTGAATACTTGGCGGTGCTCAAACTCAAAAACAACCTCAAAGGTCCCATTTTGTGCCTCTATGGCCCGCCGGGAGTTGGCAAAACCTCCTTGGGCAAATCGGTGGCCAAAGCCTTGGATCGCAAGTACGTCCGCATGTCGCTCGGGGGCCTGCGGGACGAAGCCGAAATCCGGGGCCACCGAAAAACCTACGTCGGGGCCATGCCGGGCCGTATTTTGCAAAACCTGAAAAAAATTGGTTCAGCCAATCCGGTTTATATTCTTGACGAAATTGACAAAGTGGGTTCCGATTTTCGGGGTGATCCGGCCTCGGCCCTGCTGGAGGTGTTGGATCCCGAACAGAACAGCACTTTTGTCGACAACTACTTGGAAGTGGAGTACGACTTGTCAAAAGTCTTGTTCATTGCCACGGCCAACTCGTTGGACACCATCCACCCGGCCCTGCGCGATCGGATGGAAATCATCGAGATCAATGGTTATACCCAAGAAGAGAAAGTCCAGATTGCCAAAAAACACTTGATCCCCAAACTCCGCAAAGACCACGGCCTGACTGCCAAGGACTTTAGCATTGAGGACAAAGTGGTCATGAAAGTGGTACAGGAATATACCCGCGAATCGGGCGTGCGCAACCTCGATCAGAAACTGGGGGCAGTAGTGCGCAACGTGGCCAAGTTTGTCGCCATGGAACAACCGTACCAGAAAAAAATCCGTGAAACTGACGTCGAGCGGGTGTTGGGTGCTCCCATTTTTGACAATGAGGAATATGCCGGCAATGACATCGCGGGCATTGTCACTGGCTTGGCCTGGACCCAAGTGGGGGGCGAAATCCTGCTCATTGAGTCGAGCTTGAACCGGGGCAAGGGCACTCTCCAACTCTCGGGCCAACTGGGGGATGTGATGAAAGAATCGGCTATGGCGGCCCTTTCTTACCTCAAGGCCAATGCCGAGTCGCTCGGGATTGATCACCGGATGTTTGGCCTCTACGACCTGCACGTCCACGTACCGGCGGGTGCCGTGCCCAAAGATGGCCCATCGGCCGGTATCACCATGTTTACCTCCTTGGCGTCGGTGTTCACCCAGCGCCGGGTGAAAGGGAACTTGGCCATGACCGGCGAAATCACGCTGCGCGGCAAAGTGCTGCCCGTGGGCGGAATCAAGGAAAAAATCTTGGCCGCCCGCCGGGCAGGGATCAAAGAAATTATCTTATCCATCCGCAACCGCAAGGATATTTTGGAAATCAGCGAACAATATACCAAGGACATGGCTTTTCACTACGTCAACAGTGTGGACGAAGTGCTGAAACTGGCCCTGCTGGAGGAAAAAGTAGCCAAACCCATGACTTTTATATTGGAATAAAGCAAGTACATTTGCCAGAAGACCGTAAAGGTTTCAAACTTCGCCTAAGTTTGAAACCTTTTCTTTTACTCCCGTTGACCAACCATTTATTGCCATGAACCCAGAAACCTTGTCCCCGCACACTACCGCGCTATTGCTGGTTGATATGCAAAATGATTTTTTCTTCAAGAAGGGGGCTTATCCCCGGGCGGGCTTGACGTTGCCAGATGCAGGGGGCCTGATCAACCGGTTGACCGATCTGACGGAGATAGTGCGGGAGGGCGGTGGTTTTGTGGTTTCCACGCATTTTACTTTGCTGCCGGGCCGGGATGGCGAACCTATCATTACCAGCAGCTTGCGCCAAGCTCGACCGTTTCTGGCCAAAGGCGATTTTGCCCCCGGCACATTTGGCCACCAGCTCATTGAGGAGCTTGGCCCCGCCGATATTCAGGTGGACAAGATCGCTGCCTCCGCTTTTTACCACACTTTCTTGGATTTTGCCCTGCGCCAAATCGGGATTGATACGCTCTTGATCGGCGGCATCACCACCAACACCGGAGTGGCAGCCACCCTGCGCGATGCCCAAACCTACGGCTACCGCACAGTGTTACTTTCCGATGGCAGCGCGGCTTTTTCGGAAGAGGCCCACTTGGCCACTGTCCAGTCGCTCAAGCACATTTCGCCATTGGCCACCTGCGAGCAAATGATGGAAATTTTGGAGGGTTATAAATAGCTGTTAATTGAGCTGTTATGCATCATTGCGGAAAGACAACCGACCGTGCACTTTTGCATGTCTGGTTGCCCGACACCCTTGCGATACTTCCGTACTCAAAAGAGTTAAGATTCTCCAGCGCACCAACAATATGAAAAAAATGTTGTGGACAGCTTTTGACCAAAAGAAAATATTGCCTATTTTTGAGCACGAATTAGCTGGATAGTAGTCGTGAAAAAATTTACAACTTTCGGAGAACATTTCAGGAAACTCAGCAAGGTCAATAGCTTGACCTTGCTAGGAGCTGCAGCGAGTTCAATTCTTGATACATCTCGTCTTGCAAAAGTTGAACGTAATGAAAGAGAATCAACCCGGCAATAAATAAAAAATTC
>JBBQXF010000118.1:0-14447 GCA_038209965.1 Cytophagales bacterium
CTCGATCTTCAATCAGGGCGGCGGGCTGGGCCAGGGCTTTCGTCCCAACCGCCCCGAGCAGCAGCCCCAAAAAAGAGAATGACAATAAATGAAATTTCATGATACGGATTCGCTAAATAAAAAAATCAAGTCAAAAATAAAGCACGTCAAATGCTGAGCGGACCGCTCACTTGGGGGCGAGCCGACTCGGTTTGGTATTCTTTACGGTATTGGATCACGAGCGAGTACCCTTTGAGAGTGACAATGCCGTGGATAAAATGGTCGAACATTTGCATTTGAACGTCAGCAATGTTGAATCGATCGGCCGGGAACACCTTGAGCTCAAAACCCATCTGCACTTGCTCGAGCCGCATCCGGGCGATGATTTCCACTTGGATTTCCTTGCGGTACAACCCTTCCTCGATGCCGCGCCGAAGATTGCTGACCACTTGCTGGTAAAAAAGTGATTCTTTGTGTTGTAGGTAAATTTCCCAACCACTGGGATGGTATTTTTTGAGGTCGTACAGCATATTGGGGTTCATGCTGCGGAACGATTTCTCAATGTGCTGGGCAGCTATCACCACCTCGTCCACCGCATTGCGGGCAATGGCCGACAATCCGTCCCACTCGCAGCGTTGCTCATCAAAGCCCGCCTTGATCACTTCTCTCACCACTTCATCTTTATCGGTAAAATATTGGTAAATGGTTTTTTTGGAAATGCCCAGATCGCGGGCCATGTCATCCATGGTTACACTCCGAATGCCATAACGATTGAATAGCTGATCGGCTTGGCTCAATATCCTCTTTCTAATATCCAAAACGCACAAGGTTAAATTAGGAACGCACAAAACTAAGGAAACTATTTTAGTCAAAAAAGTTTTTCAAGGTTTTTTTGCCGCTTTTCGCAAAAAAATAATGCGGAGGGTTTTAGCTAACAGCGCAACCCAAAGGCCAAAAAATAAAAAAAAAGGCTCGTCAGGGAGCATTGGCGTTATTTTGGAAACCACCTGTTGAGCTAACGTTTCCAGCGAATAGGATATGCCGAATTCTCAACAGGAATTGGAAACGAATAGTTTCAAGAAAGTTTCGGAAGTTTTGTTTTCGCGCTGATAGTAATCTCAGGCGGCCAGGAAGATCCGGAAAGAGGTGCCCCACGACTCGCCGCTATCAATTTCGATGTGCCCACCCAGTGCCTCAGCCTGAAACTTGACCAAGTACAGGCCCATTCCTTTGCCCTTGGCGTGGGCATGGAACCACTCGTTGGGGTCGCGCAAATGGTTGCCGTAGGTTTCCAGATCGATGCCCAGCCCGTTGTCTGTAACCGAGAGGCAAAGTAGGTTGTTCAACTGCTCGGCCTTGAAGAGGATGAACGGGGCGCGATTGGGGTGCCGGTACTTGAGGGCATTGCTAAAAAGATTGTAAAGGATGCTGTCCAAATACGGGGCAAAGGCGTGCACCGCGTCCACGCCGCTGTAAACCTCGCCGATTTGGGCCCCCGACTTGCAGATTTCGCTCTCGAGCAGTAGCTTAACGCGTTGGATTTGGGTAGGGAGGTGTATCTCGGTGGCTAGCCGCACGTCGTGCCGCACTTCCAGAATGGAGGCTAAGTCGCGGATGACCAGGTCGAGCTCTTGGGTGGTTCCCCTCAACTTAGTGATGACTTCTTCCCGCTCGGCCAGCGTGGTGAGATCAACCAGTTGGCCCAGTCCAAGGAGCCGGGCGGCCGGTCCCCGCAGGTTGTGCGAGGTGATGTAGGCAAACTGCTCGAGCTGGTAGTTGCGTTGGGTGAGTTCCCGGTTGGTGTCGGTGAGTTCTTGGGTGCGCAGGAAAATCTCTTGCTCGAGCGATTTGTTGGTTTCCTCGATCTCAATATTCTGGGCCTGAATGTAGGTCTGGGCTGATTGGAGCAGTTCGTTTTTGGCCAGCACCGCTTCTTTTTGGGCGGCCAGTTCTTGGTTCTGGATCAGCATGGAAGCAGCCTGAATGGCCAGTTCTTCATTTTTTAGCCGGATTTCGGCGGTGCGCTCCGTTACCGTGGCCTCAAGGCGCAGGTTGTCGGCTTCTTTTAGTTCGCGCTTTTCTTGTTCCAGCAGTCCTAATTTTTTAGCATTGGCAAAAGACTGATGGATGTGGAAGACCGTAAACAGCAGAGTGGGCAGGGTGATGGCCAGCAGGGCGATCTGCACGGTCAATTGGCGGTTCAAGGCCGTAGCATACTTGACCGAAGCCCGCGCAGCTATCTCATTTTCGAACTTTTGAATCCTTTTGCTCAATTCCCGATATTCATCGATGATCGGCATCCCCCGTTTCTCCTCGATCCGGGCAACGAATTCTTGTTCCCGCCCTTGATCGATCAATTGTTTGAGCTGTGCGTTGAACAAAAAATACGCATCGACCGAGCTCTTCAGTTGATTGAGGCTGGCCACCTCATATTGCTGCTGATGGAGGTGTTGGGCGATCCGAGAAAAAATCGCTTGCTTCCATTGTTTGAGGTAAGTAAGGTCTTGGTTTATAGCCGAGGTATCGCGAGTGATGTGGTATCCCCAAATGCCCATGTCAAGATCGTTCAGCAACTCTACAATCAGCTTGACTTGTGTCTTGACCTGGACCGCCTGTTTTTGCAGGACTTGGTTCTCCTCGATGATTTGGTTGTTGAAATAAGTAAACCCCACGTTGACTACGAGCAAAACTACTATCAATGCCGAAACAAAATAGAGGAGATTTTTGCGGAGCAGGTTTGGCATGGTAAAAAACCGTTGTTTTTTCAATGATGAATACAGAGCTGTCCCAATTTGACCAATACTCTTCGCTTGAGACTTTCAAAATTATGGTTTTTTCAATGATTTATGCCGAGCTATGGAAGGTTTAAAAGTAATTCCGTGCCTATTTTCGTAGCCAAAAATTAGCCATTCCGTGCAAATCTTAAACGAACCAAACCGTTGGATTGGCTTCAATTAAAATTGGGCAGACATATTGTAAAGTACAATTATTTGTTGGTCAACGCCTATTTGGCCGATATATAGTCCCGTTTTAAGCCAAGTTGTAGAATACGAACAAACGGTAGTCAAGAAAGCGGTTGGTATGCTTTGTACATTTTCAACGCCATATATCTACTCAAAATATAATTTGGATTCATTATATGATTGGCGGGTAATCTTGGTTTAAAACCGCAACTAGCAGAATTATTGAAAATCAAAGCGATGATTTGTCCAAACTGCTACCATCAGCTTACCTTCTTATCACTTCCGCCACTATTTTCCCCAAACTATCACCAAAACTCTTTTAGGGGGAAATGGTGCTGGGCATTTGGCCGCCCCAGCCTTAATCCCGCACCGAAAGGTCGTCTTTTACTCGGCCGGCGTACACCTTGATAAATTCGGCCCCGAGCAGAAAAATGGCCGCCGAGTAATAGATCCAGGTCAGGAGCACGGCAAAGGAACCCGCCGCACCGTACACGCCACCCAGCCCGCTCTGGAGCAAATAAAAACCAATGCAAATTTTCCCGATGGCAAACAGGCCAGTAGTGAACAGGGCCCCCGCAAGGCTGGTGAACCAACGGACGTGGGCATCGGACAAAAATTTGAAGACCAGCGTGAACAAACAGATCAGAATGGAGTAAGTAATGGCCTGCCCCGGCACGTTGACCAGCAGAGTAGGCAACTTGGGCAGCAAAAAGGTGAACCGATTGGCAATAATGTCCAACACCTGCTCGGCAATAATGGTGACCACCAACAAAACACCAATGACGATGAGCATCAATAAACCCAGCAGGCGTTGGCGCAAAATGACCACAAACGCCCGCTGTTGCCGGGGCGCCACCTGCCAAATCCGGTTGAGCGCGTTGTGCAAGACGGCAAAAATAGTGGTGGCCCCAAGCAAGAACGTAAAAATACTTACGACGGTGGCCCACCAACTATCGCTGCCGTGGTAGGCGTTCAAAAGCAGGCTCTGCACAATCTCGGCAGCCTGTGGCCCGATCAAACCCACGGTCTGAGCATATATTTTACCACTGATGGCCTGTTCACTGAATAAACTGCCCGCCACCAGCACCAACATAAACAGAATGGGGGCCAACGAAAAAGCCATGTAATAAGACAGCGCCGCACTAATATCAAGACAATCATCGTCGATAAAACATTGCACGATTTCTTGGATAAATCTAAGACCACGTTGGGCTATTCCTCGAAGTTTTTGGATTTGCGGCATTATTATTGAGATTTTTTGTCGAAGGTATTTTGTTTTTCCGGGAAATATTCTAATTTTAAGAAAAAGCAAAACACGCGTTTTTCTTCCAACCCCTACCTCATTGTGTTAACCAAGGGCTTTAACTTACACTGATGCAAACTAACCAACATTCCCCGACAGTGAAAACGGTCATTTTTGGGGCCGATCATTTTCCCAAAGACCCATCAATGCCCGCGTTGCCCTTGGTAGCCTCCCAAGTGGAAGCTTTCCAGCGGATGCTCACGCCCACCTACCTGCCCGGGGCCGAAGAAACCGGCCGGGTAAACCTGCTCAACGTGACAGACAACACGCGGATCAAGGAAGAACTTTCGCGGGCGGCCGAGCAAGCGCCCGATGTGCTACTGGTCTATTACGTGGGATATGCCCTCTTTCGCCGCAGCCAGTGGTACCTCACCACCGCCAATTCTACTTCGGCACAAGTGCACGTCAATGGCATTTCCCTGGCCGAACTGGCCGGCACCATCGGGGAGAGCGAGCACACGGCCAAGGTCATAGTACTCGATTGCGCCTACCTGCACACCCCCGAGGCTGGAAGTGAACTGTGGCAATACGCCCACGAAGAACTGCACCGGACGGGCGATCTACTCAAAAACGTGTGCTTTCTGATGGCCTCGCCCAAAGATGCGGCCTACCAGCGCGAGCCCCGCTTGGCTGCCCCGCTCACCAAACTGCTGGAAGGTGGGCTGCGCAAAAACAGCGTGCATTTGCAACTGGCCGACATCCACGATTTTCTCTACGAACAATTTAGGCTGGCGGGCAAGGCCACTGCCGCCCCCCTTTTTTATATCCCAGCCGATATGGTGAAGCTGGAACTGGCCAATAACCTCAAGTACATTGCCTTCCTAGAGCATAAGCAGGCCGCCGACCGGTATTTTGAATCGGAGAACTTTGCGGCAGCCCAGCCCATCTATGAACGGGCCCAGCACTATTATGACACCGACGACGATGTAAATGCCAAAACCCGGTTTATTTCATTCGTGTTGGAGGCGGAAAAGCAATTTGCGCAAGGGCAATTTGCCCAAGCCAAAAAGAACTACGAACTGGCCCACGAACTTTTCGATCTGGCGTACGTCAAACAAAAAACTGAGCAGGTCATCGGACAAATGGCCGAAGGGTATTTCAACACTGCCCAATATGAGCAGGCCAAAGCCCACTATGCGCGCTTGGCAGCCACCTATCCGGCCGATACTTTTTTTGCCGACCGGCTCCGCACCTGTCTGCACGAGTTGAAATACGGCGAATTGATCGACAGTGCCGATGAGTATTATTTCCGGTTTGATTTTGAGAATGCCCTGGGCTGTTACCGTGAGGCATTGGCCATCCACGAAGATCGGCGCACCAAACGCCGGATGGAAGAATGTGCCCAGTTGATGGACAAGCGGGCAACCCTGCGCGAGCAGTTGGAAGCTGAAATTGGCAAGCGGGTCAAAGCTGAAGTAGAGCAGCAGTTCAACGCCCAATTTGCCGAAACCGAACAGGCCCGGCTAGCCGAACTGACCCTTGCCCTGACCCAAAAAATCCAAGCAGAAACCAGGGCCGACATTGATCAACGCGCTTGGGAACTCATTGGCCAGCAAACCAGCCCCGAAACATATCGGCTCTACTGTCAACTGTTTCCCCAGGGCCAACATTTGGCGCAGGCCACCGAATTGGCCCGTCAACCGACGAAGCAATGTCCTGCCGAAAATGGCAAGCACCGCGATAATGGCGCATCCAATGGCCACCAAACTGATGCTGATGCTTGGCTGGACGGTCACAATGAGGTTGGACTGGTCGAGACCAATGCGGCCAGTGAGTTTGCGGGGCCATCCATTGCCGAGCCGGCTCCCACCGAGCAATCATCTGAAGAAATACTTTGGGATAAAGCCCTCAAGGAAAGCACCGTGGCCAGCTTTCTGGCCTACATCAACCAAACAGAGGAGTCTGCCCACATCGCGGAAGCTTATTACCAAATTGGCCAACTGCGCCACCAAGAAACCCAAGAGCCAGTGGCTGCCCCCATCATCCTGCCCGGTAGCTATTCGACCGAGGAAGAGCAGATTTTCAACCCCGAAGAATTGTTGTGGCACCAAACGGTGAAAGATCATACGCTGGAAGGCTATCAGGCATACTTGACCCAATACCCCAACCGTGGCCACGCTGACGAAGCCCGCTCGGCAATGCTCAGGCTTCAGGAGTCGGCAAAAATGGACGAGATCAAAGATTGGGAAATGGTGACCAGTACCGACACGTTGGAGGCTTATAAGGCATACATCAGCAAGTACCCTTTTGGCAATTACTACGCCAAGGCTCGTTTTCGCATTGCCAAATTGGAAGCCGAACTCGCTTAGCCAGGTTTGGCTGGATAAGGAACCAAGGCAATGGCCATTTGGCTTGGCCGCTTTGGGATTAGGTTGACCGGGAGACAACTCAAATAAATGAATCGCAAAATCGTTTTACTAGTTGACAAAACCCCTTAAGCATCATGCAACTTTATCAAAGTCCATATCTGATTGTGGAGCAAAATCAAGTCTACCATTATCAAATCAATACTTGGCTCCCTGCCACTGAGGACTTTGACGATGCCACTTTTCAGGCTGAGGCAAGCCAGCAAACCAAAGCGGCCTTGGCCCACCGGCCCAAAGCGTTCCTCTCGGATGCCCGTGATTTTTTATTCCCTATCCATCCTGATTTGCGAGCATGGATAAGCGACCACATATTCCGGGACATGCGCACTGCTGGAGTAGAGAAATTGGCCTTGCTGATCAGCAGTGATGTAATTACCCAGTTGGGCATCGAGCAACTGGTGGACGATGACCCGGTCAAGGGTTTTATGACCCAGTACTTCGATGACAAAGACAAGGCCGAGGCTTGGATCATCTGTGATTGAGTTTGGTCAATCAACTCATCCCTTGAGCAATTGGCCAACTGCGGGCGGCAGACCCCATTTCCCCCGGAAGTAGGGTCTGCTGCCCGGATTCATTGGCCATCGATAGCGGTCTATCCCAGCTGATGGCACCTTTGCCGAAACGTTGGTTTACAGGCGCGCGGTACGCCAACCGACTTGGGCCGAAAAACAGTAAATGGCTGGTGAAAGTTAATCTTGTGACCGTTTCAAGGACAGTCATATTTTTTAAACTAAAAGAGGACAGTTCTTGCAAATAGTCTTTTACACCCCAAACTTCAAAGGATCATCATCTTCCACTTCTTGGGCATTTACCACCTTGCCATTTCTGCCATGATGTCCGTTTCCATTGAAATTGTCAATGTATTTAAGCAGGTTTTCTCCACCCGGGAACTGTTTTAGGCTGTCCAGCAAATCTCCCATGTCATTGTCATTACGGATAGTTTTTACCACTTCCTTCATCACTGGCATTAGCATACTTACATTCATGAGCGTATTAATGATGCTGCCCGTACTTGAAACGGGCGCGCCATTACTTGCTTCCATTGATCCGTTTTGGCTGGGCAAACCATTGATATTCAAAAACTTAATACTATCAATTTTTTCCGCAGGAATCATGAGTTTCTCAATAATTTGCGGGAGCAGCGGAATCAATTGTTGCAGTGCCTGAGCAATGAGGGCATTTTTGCCGATGGCGTTTTCTGCGTTCAGTTTTGCTGCCAATGCTTGCGCCTCTGCATTTCCCATTTCCAAAATTGCTTTCGACTGATTCAGTATTGCTTGTAGGTCTAATTCGGAGGCTTCTTTCGTTGCTTTCGCAATCGTGAGTAGTCGGTAGGCTTCCTTATCTGCTGCTACGTTATGCTCGATCAAATCCACCTTGGCATTTTTCTCTGCATCGATGATTTCTATTTGCGATTTTTTGCTCACTGCCTCCAAGTCTATGCCGATTGATTCCAATTTTGCCTTAGCAACCGTAATGAGCTTATATGCCTCTGTGTCAACGACTACGTTGTTTTTGGCTACTTGCACTTGTGCTTCTTTTTCTGCATTGGTCAGATCTATTAGCTTGTTACGATTGGCGATTTCTACCGCCTTCACCGTAATAGCCTGTTCCTCAGCTTTGATTTTCATTGCTTCCTGCTTGGCAGTTTCCTCGAGCATGACCAATTTTTGTTTTAGCTGCTCGGCGGTCATGGTTTCACGCTTAATTTTGGCAATCTCTACGGCTTGCTCCTTCTCCTGCTGGGCCACCAAAATAGCTCGCTCTCGTTGCGTTTCTACTACTTTGGTTTCTTGTACTTTCTTCTCCTCGGCTATTTTTACGGAGCGCTCTTTTTCTATAAATGCTTGCTGCTCTATGCTTTCTTGCTCTTGCTTGGTCTTTTCGGCGAGCGCATTTTCTTTAGAGAGTCTTTCCTTGATTTCCCTTTGCTGAGTTGCCTCTTTTTCTTTCAAATCCTGCTCGATTTGTAGCTGTTTGGTGCGGGCTTCCTGGTTTTGCGTAGCTATCGTAACTTCGCGCTCTCGGAGCCGTTTATTGGCAGATTCGGCTTCGTTTGAGGTTCGCTGCGCTATTTCTTTGATACCTTTGGCATCCAAAACGTTGTTTTCGTCATGCTTCGAGAGTGGTAGCTGCTCCAAGTAGTGGATGGCTACGTCATCCAAACGGTAACCATTCAAGATGACATCACCGCCCTGCGTATGTCCCAAAGCCACTAATACTTCATCCCTAAACTGATGACGATTTTGATAGAGCTGGTCAAAGGTTAGTTTTGACCCTGCGGTTTTGAGGGCATCGGCAAACTTGGCTTCAAATAGTTCCTTCATCGTCTGCAAATTAGAGGCTCTCTGGCAGCCAATTGTAGTCGCTACTCGCCTGATGTCCTCATCTACGGAATTAATTTTTACGTAAAAATCGACCTCCACTTCCGCCCGAATCCCGTCGGCACAGGAAAGACTATCCGAGCCTTTGCGTATGATCCGGACGATTTTGACCGTCAAATCAATCATTTCTATGCGGTGCAAAAGCGGAATGACGATGGATGAACTCGTAGAAATGCGTGCAGTGGGCAACCCCAAGCCTGTTTTAATGAGCGCCGTACCCGGGGCGGCTTTCTTTAAAAATTGGTTGAGCAGGGCAAACAAGAAAACGATAAACAGCAACACTGCCCCCGCAGGAAGCAAGAGGGTAAAGATGTCTAATAACATTAAATAGAGTGGAATCATGGTTTTCAAATGGTTTGATTTGTATTGAATAGGTTTAGGACTTTCTGCATTTTATGTAGAAAACGCCTTAGCGCGTTTGGCTCGTAATCAAATATTTGAGCACCTTGAAGGATATGCTACACATCATACCTTTCCACCAAATATACATTTCTTTCTTTGTCAAACTCAAAAATCAAGAGTTTCTGCCCATATTCCAAAAGGTGTTGGCTTTCCGAAGTGCGCACGGCTATTTCTATCAGGTTGCCATCTTCCAATTTTAAGGTAGCTTGCCCAGATTCTGCATTGACTTTGCCGGAGGAGACTTGAGCTATCTTGCCTATCAAGGAGTCAGCTTTGATAGCGGTGCCGTAGTCTTTAAATACATAGCGCAGCGGGCGGCTCACGACCGCCGCAAAAGCAAAACCTCCCACTAGCGAAATCAGAAAATTGGCCCCTAACAGCAGATAAACCGCCAAACCTTCGGGAGCCAACAAAGCTAATAGCCATTCGTTGAGGGCAATGCCCGTAACACCTTGGGCAAACATTATAAGGGTGATAAGGACGGAGGTCGGAACCATGCCAAAGCCGATGACCTCGCCCAAGCCATCAAAGAAGCCATCAACATGCAGATCAGCCCCTATATCGTGAGCGATATCCGCCGAAGCATCGGTACTGAAAACCCCCAAAGCTGAAACCAGCCATATCCCCAGCGAAATAAGAATGAAAAATGAATATAGCCAGTTGTGTGGTTGTTCGAGAAGGTCTAGGAATGATTGCATAGTTTTGTCGGGGAATTTCGTGTGGTGAATGTCATCGGCATATTACGCAATAACAAATTACTAAGTTCCAAAAGTAGCTATTTTTACAGCGTTTACCCTATACCATGGTGCAACTCCTGAACAGGGCTTGTTGCTGGCTCACATTCATTGAACGTCAAGCCCGGAACCGATGCGGAATAAAGGGATAGAAGTACGAGCCCGCCAACATCAGCCGGTAAATTTGGCCAATCAACTCATCCCTTGAGCAACTGGCCAACTGCGGGCAGCAGACCCCATTTCCCTCGGAAGTGGGGTGTTTTTTTGCCCAGATCTATTGGCTACCAAGTATCATTGAGCACCAAATGCTCAATTCCTTGGCCAGTAGTGTAGAGCCAAGGTTTGAGGCCCGAAGGATGAAGTCTGGCATTGGCCAGTTCTTCGGGGCCAAACCAGCTAAAGGTCAAGAACTGATCGCCCTCAGTGCGGTAAAATGTTTGGCCCCAATCTAGCCCCGGGGTTCCGCTCAAGGCCAGTTCATAGTAAAAACCCAATTGGTGGAAACGGCGGTTGCTTTCCGAGAAAAAATATTCGGTGACAAATCGCAGTGGGCCCACCTCAACGGCCAATCCCGTTTCCTCCATCAGTTCCCGTTGTACCACTTCGGCGGAGGCTTCGTGCATTTCACAACGGCCCCCGGGCAGCAGCCAGTTTGGCATGATTTGGTTCTTCATCAGCAAGATGCGGCCTTCATGGCGCAAAATGCCGGCTACTCGGTAAAAAAAAGTACCTTTATCAGTGGGAAAATGAAGCATCTGGGGTGGCAGGTTAAGTGACTCGTCAAACAAAGGTAAGCAATCGGGGCCATATCCCCCAGTGCGCAGGCGAGCCGATTGCCCACTTGGCCTAGGCTTTGCACACTCATTTAATACATCAACATCGCCATGAAACGGATCCCTTTTTTTGTTGGCCTGCTTTGGCTGTTCTCCCACCTCCAAGCGCAGCCGCCGGCCCGCGATTATCCCATCCAGCCCGTTCCTTTCTCTCAAGTGCGGGTGAACTCATTGTTCTGGTCGCCCCGGCTGGACACCAACCGCTTGGTCACCATTCCATTTGCGTTCCAGAAGTGTGAGGAAACTGGCCGAATCGATAATTTTGCCATTGCTGGCAAATTAAAAACCGGTAAGTTCAAAGGATTGCGTTACGACGATTCGGATGTGTACAAAGTGATCGAGGGGGCGGCTTATTCGTTGGCCCAAACTCCTAATGTAATATTGGAGCAATACCTTGACGAATTGATCGTCAAGATTGCCGCTGCCCAAGAGCCGGATGGCTACCTCTACACCATCAGGACAATCCTTGGCGAACAAGTGCCCGAGAGCTCTGGCCGCCGGCGCTGGTCCAACTTGGTCGACAGCCACGAACTCTATAACGTCGGCCACCTCTATGAAGCCGCCGTGGCCCATTTTCAAGCTACTGGCAAGCGGGCCCTGCTTGCGGTGGCCACCAAAAATGCTGATTTGCTGCTCAACACCTTTGGAGAAAACAAGTTGGTGGCAGTGCCGGGCCACCAAGAAATCGAGATCGGACTGGCCAAACTCTACCGTGCCACGGGCAAGCGCGACTATTTGGACTTGGCCAAATTCTTTTTGGCCAAGCGTGGGCGGCCCGATCAGCGGAAATTGTACGGCTTTCCTTGGTTCAAGGATGGTGATCCCAGCTATGCCCAAGATCACCTGCCGGTGCTGGAGCAGCGGGAGGCGGTGGGCCACGTGGTCCGGGCCAACTACATGTACGCGGGCATGGCCGATGTGGCCGCGCTCACGGGCGAACCCGCCTACGTGGAGGCCGTTAAGTTGTTGGGCGCAAATGTGGCCGACAAAAAACTGTACCTCACCGGGGGAGTGGGTTCTTCGCACCGGGGCGAAAACTACGAAGCCGCCCACGAACTGCCCAACTATTCAGCTTATAATGAAACTTGTGCCGCGATTGCCCTTGTGCTCTGGCACCACCGCCTGTTTTTGCTCACGGGCCAGTCCAAGTATTTGGACATTGTGGAACGGGCCCTCTACAACGGCGTGCTATCGGGGGTGTCACTGGCTGGCAACAAGTTTTTTTACCCCAATCCCCTCGCCAGCGATGGCCGGGCCAAGTTCAACCACGGTTTTGGCACCCGCACTCCCTGGTTCCAGACTTCCTGTTGCCCCACCAACATGGCCCGTTTTCTGCCCTCGCTGCCCGGCTATGTGTATGCCCAGCGTGATCAACAGGTGTTTGTCAACCTATTTATTGCGGGGACGGCCAGCCTGATCACCCCGCAAGGACCGCTCACCCTCGTCCAAAGCACCAACTATCCTTGGGACGGCAAGATCAGCTTGACCGTTTCGCCCGATAAGCCCCGACTGGTGGATCTGCGCGTCCGCATTCCGGGCTGGGCCGTCGGCCACCCAGTGCCAAGCCAATTGTATCGCTATTTGGAGGCCACCCAAGCCAAAGTGATCATCAAAATAAACGGTAGTCCATTCACCTATCCCGTTGATCAGGGGTTTGCCGTCATCAAGCGGACTTGGCGCAAAGGCGATGTGGTGGCCATCGATCTGCCCATGCCCGTCCGCCGAGTGTTGGCTTCGGATGAAGTGGAAGCCGACCGGAACAATGTGGCCCTCGAGCGCGGCCCATTGGTCTATTGTGCCGAAGCAGTTGACAACGGCGGCCACGTGGCCCAGTTGCACTTGCCCGATACCACAGTGCTGAAAGTGGCTTTTGTCCCCCAGTTGTTTGGGGGCATTATTGCGATCAAAGGGCTCAACTTTACCGCCATTCCCTACCATTTGTGGTCGCACCGGGGAGAGGGCGAAATGCGCGTCTGGCTGCCCCGGCAGGCCAATCCCGATCAGTATTTGCTCACGTATTTTAAAACCAATGACGAGTCAGTCTATTTGGCCACCAGTCCTGACGGCCTAAATTGGCAGGAAGTAAATCAAGGCCAGCCCATCATCAAGCAAGGAGTGCTCAACGGTAAAAAATATTTACTGAGCGATCCCTTCGTTGGCCGGGGCCGCGATGGCTACTTCCACTTGGTGGCCACCCAAGACCGGCGGGGCCAGCAGTTGGTGCACGCCCGATCCAAAGACTTGAAAACGTGGGACAGTCTGCAACTGATTCCGGTCATGCAGTCGGTACCGGGCACGGTCAATGTGTGGGCACCTGAATTTGTGGCAGACCCGCAAACCGGCGAACACCTGATCTACTATTCATCAGCCACCAAAACAGAGCCCAACTTTGAAGACAGCCATCACCGTACTTGGCAAGTGCGCACTCGTGATTGGCGCATTTTTTCTGAGCCGAAGGTATTGTTTGATCCCGGTTTCACCCAAATAGATGCCACTATTGTGCCTTTGGGGCCAAATTTCTACCTTTTCTCCAAAGATGAGCGGGGCATTTCCAATGAACGGAACCGCCACAAGGCCGTCCGGGTGGCCGTGGCCGGCAACCTGGCTGGCCCCTATGGCCACCCCAGCGATCTGCTTACCGCCCACGCCACCGAAGGCCCGATGATTTTTCGCAAAAACAACTTGTTTTATATGTACTACAATTTTTACCTTGACGGCAAATGGGGGCTGTCCATCTCGGATAATTTGCGTGACTGGCAGACGGCCCCGGCCACATTTGCCATGCCACCCGGGGCGCGACATGGCAACATATTTAGTCTCGGTGCTGCTGAATGGGTGCAGCTCAAACAAGCCAACGGTTGGTAACGATCATTGGCCAAAGCATTGCCGCTCGATAGCCACAATACCAAAATAAAGGCACGCAACCTTACTAATTATCGGTAGCTTTTTTATGCTTTAGTAATCAATCGGTTAAAAACTATTTTCTGCCGATCAATACCCTTGAGAAGTTTATTTTCTGCTTATTATCCAAGAAATGAGAATGTTCGGAATAAATGTTGTTGCTGATTATCAATCCAACAAGTCGCATAAATAAGTAGTTTATTGATTTGCAATAAATGCAAATGCTTTGAAGTAAATTCCTTCCCTTTAGTAAGAACAAAAACCCTCCATTGGTTACCTAATTTGTTTGGGAATTTTATAATGGATGATCATTGCATTGTCAATAAAATACAGCTCAGTGCCCGATCTCGTGCAAAAAGTATTCGTGGTCCTGTTGTCTTGTCCCAGCCTGTGGTGCGGGTAATCTGGCAGGACTACAGTCACAGTTTGGCAGGGCAAAAGCAACGATCAGGTGGTGGCAATAAACTTTGACTGGGTGGCTGGCTGCCCGATCTGGGCCAGATCAAACCGGGGGAAGGTAACCGCCGGGCCGCCCGCCACCCGGGCCGCCCGCTGGGCTTGGAGCAAATGGCGGCACTGGTG
>JBBQXF010000119.1:0-14423 GCA_038209965.1 Cytophagales bacterium
GGATGCCCAATCGGTGCAGGGTAGGAGCGCGGTTGAGCAGAATGGGGTGGCCCTTGAGCACACTTTCCAAAATGTCCCATACAACAGGCGATTTGCGATCCACGATTTTCTTGGCTGATTTCACCGTTTTCACGATTCCGCGCTCGATGAGCTTGCGGATGATGAACGGTTTGAACAATTCAGCGGCCATGTCTTTGGGCAGGCCACACTCGTGCAACTTGAGTTCTGGGCCCACCACAATGACCGAACGGCCAGAGTAATCGACCCGCTTGCCGAGCAAGTTTTGCCGGAAACGGCCTTGCTTGCCCTTGAGCATATCGGAGAGCGATTTGAGCGCCCGGTTGCCATCGGCCCGTACCGCATTTACTTTGCGGGAGTTGTCGAACAAAGAATCGACCGCTTCTTGGAGCATCCGTTTTTCATTGCGCAAGATTACTTCGGGCGCTTTAATATCGATCAACCGTTTGAGGCGGTTGTTGCGGATGATGACCCGACGGTACAGGTCATTTAGATCAGAGGTGGCAAAACGGCCCCCATCCAGCGGCACCAATGGGCGCAATTCAGGTGGGATGACCGGTACCATGCGGATGATCATCCATTCGGGGCGGTTCTCCACGCGGGTGTTGGCGCTGCGGAAGGCTTCCACCACTTTGAGGCGCTTAAGGGCTTCCGATTTCCGCTGTTGCGAAGTGTCGTTGGCAGCCAAGTCACGCAACTCATAAGACAGCTCGTCCAAGTGTACCCGCGACAGGAGCATGTCCAGCGCATCGGCCCCCATTTTGGCAATGAATTTATCGGGGTGCTTGTCATCCAGCAGTTGATTTTCCCGGGGCAGTTTGTCCAAAATGTCCAAGTACTCATCTTCGGTCAAGAAATCTAGGCGGCTCAGGCCGTCTTTTTCCTTGACACCGGGTTGGATGATGACGTAGCGTTCGTAATAAATGATCTGGTCGAGCCGCTTGGTTGGCATCCCGAGCAAATAGCCAATCTTATTTGGCAACGAGCGGAAATACCAAATGTGGGCTACCGGAATGACCAATTGGATGTGCCCCAAACGTTCGCGGCGCACCTTTTTCTCGGTCACTTCTACGCCACAACGGTCGCAGATGATGCCCTTGTAGCGGATACGTTTGTATTTGCCACAGTGGCACTCCCAGTCCTTGACCGGCCCAAAAATCCGCTCACAGAACAAACCGCCCATTTCTGGTTTGTAAGTCCGGTAGTTGATCGTTTCAGGTTGCGTTACCTCGCCGTGCGAGCTCTCGAGGATGGATTCAGGAGAAGCAAGACTTATCGTGATTTTCGTAAAGTCGTTGCTGAACTTCTTGTTTTTCTTGAACGCCATGAATAGTGTTGCCGTTTTACTATTGAACTGGCAAAGGTAGCACAAACAAAGGTGAATCAAAAATATTTTTCCAATAAATTATTGAATTTTTTCGTGGCTTTTGCGCGGTTTTTGCTAAAATGCTCAACTATTTGATTAGTAACACTTTAGGTCAAATTTGTTCAAAAACGCAACTGGGTGTCGTGTTTAGTGTTTGGTTGCGCGTTTCTCGATTCCGCTCAACACCCGCCGGATGTCATTGGCCCGGTTGATGAACTCCCGCGAAGTGGCAGTGTCACCGCTATCAATAGCGTCCTTGTAATCTTGGAGGAACCGGATATAGCTGCCCAGCGCCACCGACAGATTGCCCTTGTTCTGGTCAAAGATGGGGACCCACATTTCGGGCGAGCTTTTGGCCAAGCGGACCGTGGAAGCAAAACCGCTGCCCGCCATGTCCAGGATATTTTTCTCGTCCTCCTCCTTCTCCAGCACGGTGAGGCTCAGGGCATAGGCAAGGACGTGGCTCAAATGCGATACATAAGCCAGGTGACGGTCGTGCTCGGCCGAGTTGAGATAGCGGAGGCGCATGCCCAAGTGGGTGACGAGGGTTTCCAATAGCTTGACCGCCTCGGGGCGGCTCTTTTCCACATCACAAAAGATCATGATCTTGCCCGGCATCAGTTCGGCAAAGGCCGCGCTGGGCCCAGAGTTCTCGGTGCCAGAAATGGGGTGCATGGCCACATATTGCGCCCGTTTGGGGTGCTGGTCGGCCAGTTGGCAGATCTGGCCCTTGGTCGATCCCAAGTCGGTCAATACCGCCCCCTCGGGCAGCAAGTCCAAGGCTCGGGGGAGCAGCCGCAGGATCGCATCCACCGGGATGGCCAGCACAGTGAGGTCGGCTTGGCCAATGCCCTCCGCCAGTTCGGCCACCTGATCCACTAGGCCGAGGGCAAGGGCCTGGGCTGCATGGGCCGGGTTTTGATCCACTCCGATAAAAGTCAGCCCGTCACGCTGTTGGCGCAGCCCGAGCGCAAAAGATCCCCCCAGCAGACCGAGGCCCACAATACAGATTTTCATGTTGAAAAGAAGAAATTTGACAAGGTTGATAGTTGGCAAAGGTAGGGCAAAACGCTTTGGATCGGGCAAGCGTCCATTGCATGGTTGAAATGCCGCAACGCTCTCACATGGATGCGAGAGGCAAAAAGGGGGAAATGTTAAAAAAAGTAAAACGTTGATTGACAGAGTAGTAACTTTTTTTTTAAAAAAATGTTCATAATTGTTTTCCGATTACACAAAAAATTAATGTAATATTAGGCTCATTTAGTACCAGTTCAGTTCTTTGAGATTAATCGATCTATTTAAACTTTATTGAAAATGAAACACACTAACCAATGTTGGATAGGGAAGTTTATCCCAATCCTAGTGTTATTCCTCACCCTCTCTTCCGCCGTTTTGGCCCAGAAAAAGATCTCGGGCAAAATACTGGACGGGGAGACGAATTCCCCGCTGCCGGGCGTGAGTATTGTAGTCAAAGGCACCTCTACTGGCACCACTTCCGATGCGGAGGGAAAGTACACCTTAAATGCACCCACCAATGCCAGTAGCCTGATTTTTTCGTTCGTGGGCTTTAAAACCCAAGAACTGGCCATCGGCAACCAATCCACCATGGATGTGACAATGGCGGTGGACGAACGTATGATGGACGAAGTGGTGGTGACTGGTTACCTGACCGAGCAAAAGAAAGACTTGGTAGGTTCGGTGGCCTCAATCAGTTCCAAGGATCTGGTGGCGATCCCCATGGGCAACGTGCAACAGCAATTGCAGGGCCGCGTGGCTGGGGTAACGGTACTTACTTCGGGCCAGCCGGGCGTTCAAAGCTCGGTTCGGGTGCGGGGCTTCACCACGCTGGGCAACAATGACCCGCTCTATGTAGTGGATGGTGTTCCGGTGAACAACATTGAGGATCTCAACGGCTTTGACATTGAGAGTACGGTCGTATTGAAAGATGCAGCGGCGGCTTCCATCTACGGAGCGAGGGCGGCGGCTGGGGTAATAGTGATCACGACCAAGCGCGGGGCCAAGCCCGGCAAACTCAATGTAAGCTACGATCTGCAGTATGGTTTGCAGCAGCCCGGCAAACGGCCCGGCATTTTGGCTCCCCAACAGATGGCCAACTATACCCTGCAGGCCCGCCGCAACGAAACTTCCCCTCACCCACAATATGGCTTGTTTCGGCAAGGCCAAGATGCCCGGCTCCCTGATTTTATCAACGTAGGTGCTGCAGGTGGTGTGTTTGAAGGAGATGCCCGCATTATCCCCGGCAATTACAATGTGGATTTTGATCGCGGCCCGATTTATCAAATTGTGCGCGGAAATAGGGCCGGCACCGATTGGTATGACGAACTGACCAGCGTGGCCCCAGTCACTAACCAAACATTGTCCCTTGCGGGGGCCACTGATGCCAGCCGTTTCTATGTCAGTTTGGGCCAATACAACCAGCAAGGCATCATTTTGAATACTTGGCTCAAGCGTTACACCCTCCGGGCCAATTCTGAATTCACGATTGCCAAGAAAGTGCGGATTGGCGAGAACTTCCAGTTGATGTACCGTGATAACCCGGGGATCAATGGGCGTTTTGACCTTAATGCGGCCCAAAGTGAAAATGACATGTTCATCGCCCTGACTACCAACCCCTTCATCCCCGTGCGGGACGAATTTGGCGGCTGGGCTGGCACGGCAGCTCCTGGATTTAACAACTCGCGCAACGTGGTGGCCGATCGGACCAGGGCCGGTGGTAACTCAGGATTTGATCTAGTGGCTTTGGGAAATGTCTATGCCGAAGTGGATCCGATCAAAGACCTGACCTTGCGCACCAGTATTGGGGCCCGCGGCGGGAACTTTTATTTCCAAGGGGCTGGTTTCCGCACCTATGAGCGTTCAGAAAATATCGGGGCCAATTCTTTGAATGAAGGCGCCGGCTACTTCTATACCTGGACTTGGAGCAATACCGCCCAATACAAGAAATCGTTTGGCAAGCACAATGCCCGGCTTTTTGGTGGGTATGAATACGTAGTCAATGGTGGGTTTAGGAGCCTTAACGGGTCAGGTTTGAATCCTTTCAGTATGTCGGGGCCATTCCAGACGTTGTCCAATACCGAAACGGTGGGCCGCCAAGTAAACAGCGGGGGTAGTTCCGAGCAGCGGTTCATTTCCCTGTTTGGCCGGGCCGACTATGACTATGACAGTCGGTATTACGTGAGTGCCACGGTTCGTCGCGATCAATCCTCGGTTTTTGGGGCCAATAATCGGACTGGCGTGTTCCCAGCCTTGTCGGCTGCTTGGCGGATCTCGGGCGAAAACTTTATGAAGGGAGTTACCTTTATCGATGACCTGAAGATCCGGGGTGGTTGGGGCCAAATGGGCAACTCGCAAATCGATCCCAACAACCAATTCGATCTTTTCGGCGCTACCTCGTATGATATCGCTGGGGCCAACACGGGAGCAAATCCGGCTCTGCGTCCCTCGCGCATCGGCAACCCCAATGCCAAGTGGGAAACCAACACCACGATCAACGTGGGTTTTGACGGTTCTTTGATGAAAGGCAAAATGGACGTAGTCGTGGACTGGTACAAGAAAACAACCAACGATATTTTGTTTGGGGTGCCTTTGCCCGGTGTTTTGGGGCAAATCAGTGCACCAGCCCAAAATATTGCCCAAATCAGCAATACTGGCTTGGATGTTTTGTTGACCAATCGGGGCGATATTACCAAAGACCTCAAATTTGTCACCGATCTGACCTTTACTACTTTCACCAACCGGATTGATGCCTTGGCCCCGGGGGTTGACTTTTTTGGCTCTGGCAACGCTACCCGTTTGGGCCAGCCAGCCCGTAATGAGGTCGGCAGTTCTTTCTCCCGTTTCTTCGGCTACCAAGTTGACGGCCTGTTCCGCAACCAAGAAGAAGTGAACAGTGCACCAACCCAAGAAGGAGCCGCGCCTGGTCGTTTAAGGTTTGCCGACATCAATGGTGATGGGCGCATCAACGCCGATGATCGCACTTACTTGGGCAGTCCCATCCCCAAGTTCACCATGGGTTTCAACTTGAGGCTTACTTGGAAAAACTTTGAGTTTGAAAATTTCTTCTATTGGGTGAATGGGGTACAAATCTTCAACAATTACCGCTTGTTTACCGATTTTTATCCTTTGTTCCCCGGATTGGCCATCAGCGACCGGGTGTTGGATTCATGGACTCCTGAAAACCCCAATACTTCAGTACCCATTTTTGAAAACGTGGCCAACTTTAGCACCAACACCCAAGTTTCTTCTTATTTCATTGAAGAAGGATCTTATCTGCGGTGGCGCAACATGTCCATCGGCTACAACCTGCCCAAGCGCATTTTGGACAAGATTGGGGCAGATCGGCTGAGGCTTACCGCTTCGGTGAACAATTTATTCACCCTTACCAAATACTCGGGCATCGATCCGGCCATCTCCGGCGGTGATTCCGGTTTTGGGATCGATACCGGCGGCAACTATCCCATTGTACGCACTTGGAACCTCGGTGTGAGCCTTGGTTTCTAAAACAATTTTCTTTCACGGTTTGTAATGAAAAAAACTTCTTAGCAAAATGAAAAAGACCATTATTCGTACCGTCGCACTCACGCTGGTCGCCACCTTGGCCACTATCAGCTCCTGCGGCAAGAAATACCTGGAAGTAGAGCCGAT
This sequence comes from Cytophagales bacterium, assembly GCA_038209965.1. Classification (GTDB taxonomy): domain Bacteria; phylum Bacteroidota; class Bacteroidia; order Cytophagales; family Thermoflexibacteraceae; genus JALONO01. Next base: position 6,050 of record JBBQXF010000119.1, read on the forward strand.
TGGGGCTTTGGTGCCCAGTGCGGTAGCCAGCCAAAAAGGCGTGGAACAGTTGTTGATTGGCACCTACGCGGTGCTCAATGGATCGAACTGGAACGCCTCGTTCACCAACTGGATCTTGGGGAGCTCTTGCGGGGGCGATGCCAACAAAGGATCCAACGCGGGTGATCAGTCGCAGATGAACGAGATTGTGCGCTATGAGGGTCAGCCAGTTAACGGTGACTTTAACTCCAAGTGGGTTGCAGTTTACAATGGCGTGGCCCGGGCTAACCAGACCATTAATATTACGAATTCCCTTACTGTGCCCAGCCAGATCGCTGACGCGGCTAAAAAGCGGATCATCGCCGAAGCACGTTTTCTCCGTGGATTCTACCATTTGGAGGGCAAAAAAGTGTTCAATCAGATACCTTTTGTGGATGAGACGATTTCTTATGGCGCGGGTAATTTTAACATCCCCAACGACAAGGATATTTGGCCCCAGATTGAAGCTGATTTGCAGTTTGCCTATGACAATTTGCCCGAAACTCAATCTCAGGTAGGTCGGGCCAATAAATCGGCTGCTGGCGCGTTTTTGGCCAAAGTATATATGTTCCAGCGCAAGTTTGCGCCCGCCAAAGCCTTGTTTGATGTGTTGACGACCAGTGGTCGCACTTCTGGTGGCATCCGGTATGCGTTGATGGATCAATTTTCGCGCAATTTTGATGCCGATTTTGACAATAACTCCGAATCCATCTTCTCGTTCCAAGCTTCGGTGAACGATGGTACTGGGGCTAGCAACGCGGCTCCTGACTTGGTGCTCAATTTCCCGCACAACAACGGGGCTTCTGGTAATATTCCAGCCGGCTGCTGCGGTTTCCACCAGCCATCGTTCGATCTGGCAAATTCATACCGAGTGGATGCCAACGGTTTGCCCCTGCTCGACGGATCGGCCAACACGCCGGCCAACGAACTGCGCACTGATTTTGGTTTGGGTGCTGCCCAAGCCTTTACGCCGGATCCGGGCACCCTGGATCCTCGGATCGACTGGACTATTGGCCGTCGGGGCATTCCTTTCTTGGACTGGGGCAACCACCCAGGTAACTCTTGGATCCGCGATGCGGGCAACGGTGGACCGTTTTCACCCATGAAAAACGTGTTCCGGTTAGGCCAGCAGGGCCGTTTGACCGATAACTCGTCATGGACTCCGGGCTACACCGCAATCAACTACAATTTCATGCGCTATTCGGATCTGCTGTTGATGGCTGCCGAAGCTGAAGTAGAACTGGGTGGCTTGGAGCGTGCCCGGGCATTGGTGAACCAAATTCGTCGCCGCGCCGCCAACCCTGCCGGTTTTGTGCGCCGTCCCGATGGTACTCCTGCCGCCAATTACCGGATTGCGGAATACTCAGCTCCGTGGACTGATGCCGCCACGGCCCGCACGGCCGTGCGTTATGAGCGCCGCATTGAGTTGGCTATGGAAGGCCACCGTTTCTTCGATTTGGTTCGCTGGGGTGTAGCCAATCAAACGTTGAATGCTTACCTCGCCTTTGAAGGCCGCAAGCTTAATTTCTTTAGCGGTGCTAGGTTTGTAGCTGGTAAAAGCGAATATTTCCCGATCCCCCAAAACCAGATCGATATTTCTCCAGTGGGCACATTGCGCCAAAATCCAGGTTATAACTAACCTGGATTGTATCCAATGGATTAAAAAAGGGAGGCCAATTGGGCCTCCCTTTTTGCTGAAATCGGCGTAACTTTAAATGTTCGTTACTGTGACAACTCGTGTTTTCGCTCTGCGAACCACCAATGGCGTGAGCGGAGAGATCTTAGCACAATACAAAAAACCTGTTATATGAAACTTATATATCTCATATTACTGGCAATGTCCTTGGCCTGGTCGAACTCATCGCTGGCGCAAGATCCAGTTATTACGCTTCAACTGCCCGAAGCAAGCCTGTGCATTGGCCAGAAGTACTTGGCTAGTTTTACCAGCAATGTGAACTCGGAAGCCTACTTGGTGCACATCAGCGACCAGAATGGCAGCTTTACCTCTTCTCTGACCGTAGCGGCGGCCACTGGCTTTATTGGCAGGCAGTCGGGCACTATTGAAGTCATCATCCCGGACAATGTGGTCTCGGGGGGTAACTACCGATTAAGGGCGGTAGCGGCGGTGAGCAATTTTTTGACCATGCCCGGGCGGCCCAGTTCGCCGGTGACAGTGCGCAGCGCTCCCCCCGTCCAAATCATCATCGCCTCAGGTTCCAATATCATTTGCCCCGGCCAAGCGGTGGTTTTGCAGGCCATGACCCGCGCAACAGACGTCACTTGGTCCAATGGGGCCACCGGGCCAACCATTACCGTGACTAATCCAGGAAACTACGCCGCTCAGACCCAAGGCGAGGGGTGTGCCCGCACCTCAAACAATATCGAGATTTCCTCCGGCCTGTTCAGCCAAGGGATCAACATTACCGTCAATGGGGCACTGGCACTTTGTGAAGGCAAGAGCGTGGAAATGAGCGTACCGTTGGCGGCTGGCTTAACGTACCAGTGGCGGCGCAACGGGCAAAATGTGGGCATTGTCAACAGCAATTCCCTGCGGGTGCAGCAACTGCCCGGCGAATATGATGTGGTGATTTCTTCGCCTTGCGGGAGCATTACCACGCCCAAACTGCTCGTGAGCCTCAAAGCCATTGTGCCCCCGCCCACTGTCAATCGGACCGAAATTACCCGGTGTGGCCCAGGCACTCTAAATTTGGTGGCCAGTGGGGGGGTGGAAGGCAACTATCGCTGGTTTGATGATGATTTTAACCAATTGGCTTCAGGGGGCAGCCGTTTTACCACGCCCAGTATATCCCGAAGCGGCAATGTATATGTTGCGCTGGAGGAATTTGGCTGTTTGAGCCAGCGGATCCGGATTGGGGTGCAAGTGAATCCTGCTACCATGCAAGCAGATGCCGGCCCGGATGTGAGCGTGATCCAAGGTGAACAAGTCCAGATGGAGGCCAAGGGACAACTGCTGGCCAACAATGCCATCGTGGCCACTGCCAATACGGAGAGCGGCTTTCGCTATCAATGGACGCCCAGCAATGGCCTGAGCAACCCAACGTTAGCCAATCCGTTGGCCAGTCCACTCGAGACCATCACCTATACCGTGACTGTACGGGATGCCAATGGCTGTGAAGCACGCGACGAAGTGACCGTGACCGTGCGGCACGAGCTGAAAGTGCCCAATGGTTTTAGCCCCAATGCCGATGGGATCAACGATACTTGGGAAATCGGCAATATGGACACCCAGCCCGATGCCCAAGTGACGGTGTTTGACCGCTGGGGCCATCAAGTATTTGCCTCTGTCGGTTACCAGCAGCCCTGGGATGGCACTTTCCAGAGCCGCACATTGCCCCAAGATGTTTATTTTTATGTGATTACCTACCAAAATGGCCGGGCGAGGTTAAAAGGACAACTCAATATTATCCGCTGAGGGCAACCCAAGTCTTGAGATAACGGGTTTTTTGCGGCAAAGTGGACAGTGATCAAATCGTTTGGGTAAATTTGAAGATGAAAAAACGTTTCTCCCTAGTCATTTATTCCTTGATCTTTTTATCGGTGCTTGCTTGTCAAGGGCCGGCTACTCAGTTCAGTTTATTGCCTGCCGGGGACACTGGCATTGCTTTCGCCAACCGAATCACCGAAAGCGATTCCATGAATATCCTAGACTTTGAATACATCTACAATGGGGGCGGGGTGGGCATCGGCGATTTTAACCAAGATGGCTTGATGGATATTTATTTTACCGGCAACATGACCAGCAATGAACTGTACCTTAACCAAGGTAATTTTAAGTTCAAGGAAGTTGCCATGGAGGCTGGCGTGGGCGGGCAGCGGCGCTGGAGCTCAGGGGTAGCGGTGGTGGACATCAACAATGATCAACTGCCTGACCTCTATGTATGCGCCACCGTGCACAAAACACCCAAGCAACGGGCCAACCTGTTGTACGTAAACCAAGGGGTGCAGAAAAACGGGACTCCCCAATTCAAGGAAATGGCCGCCGATTATGGCATCGCCGATACCACCCACACGACCAACGCCGCCTTTTTTGATTACGACAACGACGGCGATCTGGATTTGTACCTTCTGGTGAACCAAATGACCGGCACCACTTATCCGAACAAGTATCGCAACAAGCTCACCGACGGAAGTGCCAGCACCAACGATCGCCTGTACCGCAATGACTGGGACAGCCTCAAGGGGCACGCGGTGTTTGTCGATGTGAGCAAAAGTGCCGGCATCAGGTACGAGGGCTTTGGCTTGGGTATCAACATTGCCGACATCAACCGTGATGGCTGGAAAGACATTTATGTGACCAATGACTACGTGACCAACGACCTGCTCTACATCAACCAAAAAAATGGTACGTTCGTTAACATGGCCGACAGTTCATTCAAACACACTTGTTATTCGGCAATGGGCAACGACGTGGCTGACCTGAACAACGATGGTTTGGCCGATATTGTCGCACTGGACATGATGCCCCAGTACAACCTGCGTAAAAAACAGATGCTAGCAGCCAATAATTATAATCATTATGTCAACAATGACCGCTTCGGCTATCAATATCAGTTTGTGCGCAATGTGCTCCAGTTGAACCAAGGCCTGCCAATTGGCAAAGACTACCCAGTGTTCAGCGAAATTTCACTGCTGGCTGGCGTGGCCGAAACCGACTGGAGCTGGTCGCCACTGGCTGCCGATCTGGACAACGATGGCTGGCGTGATCTACTCATTACCAATGGATTCCCCAAAGATATCACCGACCGGGACTTTGCCAACTATCGGGCGGCCCACAGCAATTTGGCTTCCAAAGAAATGCTGCTCGATGAAATTCCCCGAGTGAAATTGCACAATTACGTTTTTCGGAACCGGGGAGACCTGACTTTTGAGAACAATACCGAAGCTTGGGGCTTTTCTACGCCCTCGTTTTCCAATGGGGCGGCTTATGCTGATCTGGACAATGACGGCGATCTAGATTATATCGTCAACAATATAGATGATTCGGCCCATGTTTACCGCAACAACCTGATCGAGCAGAAAAAACCAGATAGCCATTATCTGCGAATTAAATTTGTGGGGAGCAACAAAAACACCGTTGGCCTAGGAGCATTTATCGAGCTGCACTACGGCCAAGGCCAGCAGCAGGTCTATGAACACTCGCCATACCGGGGCTATTTGTCCACTGTGGAAAATATCGCCCATTTTGGCTTGGGCAAAACCAAGGTCGTCGACGAAGTGAAAGTAATTTGGCCCGATGGTAAAGCGCAGGTGCTCACCAATGTGCCAGCCGACCAAGTGCTCACGGTGGACATCCGGCAGGCCCGGTTCGCTTCCCCCAATCCCGAAAAATTGGCCCCGTCGCTGTTTACCGATCGGTCCGATTCGCTCGGCTTGGGCATTGGCCATGACGAAATGGACGTCATCGATTTCAACATTCAGAAATTGTTGCCCCACAAATTTTCCCAATATGGCCCCGCATTGTCGGTCGGCGATGTCAACGGCGATGGCTTGGACGACCTGTTCATGGGTGGGGGAAATTACCGCAAAGGCCGTTTTTTGATCCAGCAGGCCAGCGGCCGGTTTGCCGAACAGGACTTGCTGCCGGGCAAAGCAGAGGAAAAAGTTTCGGAGGACATGGGCACACTCCTGTTCGATGCCGATCGCGATGGTGATCTGGATCTGTACGTTGTCAGTGGGGGCTATGGGGTCAAGCCCGGCGAAGGGCAATACCAAGATCGGTTCTACGAAAACCGGGCAGGAAAATTTTATTTGCTGGCGAGCGCACTGCCCGAATTTTTTACCAGTGGCTCGTGCATCAAAGCCGCAGACTTTGACCGCGACGGAGATCTGGATCTCTTCGTGGGTGGGCGCGTGAGTCCTGGCGAATACCCCAAGCCCGTGGGCAGTCACCTGCTGCGCAACGACTCCCAAGTTAGCCCAGCCAATGGCCCAACTGTTTGCAAGTTCACCGATGTGACAGCCCAAATGGCCCCTGCCCTGCAAAATCTTGGGCTGGTGTGCGATGCCCTCTGGACCGACTATGACCAAGACGGCTGGCTGGATCTGTTATTGGCCGGGGAATTTATGCCGCTCACTTTTTTGCACAACGAAAAGGGGAAATTGGCCGCAACCGCCATCTCCGAACTTGCCAACAAAACTGGTTGGTGGAACAGCCTTGTTGGCGGTGATTTTGACAACGATGGTGATACCGACTACGTGGCCGGAAACTTGGGCCTCAATACATTGCTTCGTGCTTCGCCCCAGTTCCCGGTGCGGGTATATGCCAAAGATTTTGACAAAAATGATTTGTACGATGCCATTCCAGCGGCTTTTTTCAAGGCCGAGGACGGTTCGCTGCAAGAATTTCCTTTCTTTGGCCGGGAAGACATGATCAAGCAAATGGTGTCCTTCCGCATGAAATATCCCAAGTTCGCCCCCTTTGCCAGCGCCACCATGACTGATGTGCTGTCAGAAGAAGAGCGCAAGGACGCCCTGATCGTAGCGGCCAACTACATGGAAAGTGCTTATATGGAAAACCTAGGGAAGGGCAATTTTGCGATCCGTCCGTTGCCGTTGCAAGCCCAATTTGCCCCGATCTTCGGCCTCTTGGCCCATGATGCGGACGATGATGGAAATTTGGACATTGTGCTGATCGGTAATGATCATGGTGTGGAAGTGACGCAGGGGCGCATGGACGCGCTCAACGGGCTGGTGCTCGGGGGCGATGGCAAGGGGCAATTTAGTCCTGTCACCATGCAGCAGAGCGGTATTTTTGTCCCCGGGGATGCCAAAGCGTTGGTCACCCTGAAAACGGGTAAAGATGAGTATCTGCTCATTGCCTCCCAAAACCGGGGTAAATTGAAAGCATTTGGCCGTCGCCGATCCTGCCAAACCGTTGCCCTGCAAGCCAATGATGCCCATGCGATCATCAAGTTGGCCAATGGGCAGACCTGTCGCAAAGAATTTTATCATGGCACCTCATTTCTGTCCCAATCGGCCCGCCTATTGGAAATCCCCGATGGGGCAAGTAAAGTGGAAATAGTTGATTTTCAAGGTAATAAACGTGTAATAGCCCCAGCGCAATGAAACACTTTTTGTTTGGTAATTTAGTGTTGTGGACGATTGTATTTGGGTTTGCCCGATGTGACGGCCAAGCAGGCGAACTACGAAAAGTAGCCAAGGTCTATGCTTCGCCCGAAGATCCGAGCGTTGTCCACCACATGGTAAAGCAGGTGACGGAGGTGATAGTGTACGATATTTTTTCGCCGCCAGTGGCCAGCCGGATCTACGCCTACTCCAGTTTAGCCATGTACGAAGCTTTGCGGTTTCAGCGGGCCGGCACACCGTCCATTGCTGAAAAACTGAATGGTTTTGGCCCAATGCCCACTCCCCCAACTGGCCATACCCTGAATTTTGCCGTGGCCGGCCTCAAGGCTGCATTGACGGTGGTCGATAAAGTAACCTTCACCAAAGATTCCATTTTTGCCTTTGAAAAAGCGGTTTACCAAGAAATGCAGGCCCTTGGGGTTTCCGATTCAGTGCTGGCCCAGTCCCAAGCCTTTGGCCAAGCCGTGGGCGAGGCGGTGCTGGCCCGCGCTGCCAAGGACAAATACAAGGAAACCAGGGGAATGCCGCGCTATACGGTGGTCAAAAGCCCGGATCGTTGGGAACCTACCTCGCCCGATTACCTGGACGCCATTGAGCCACATTGGGCCAAGATGCTCCCCTTGGCCCTTGACTCGGCCGGCCAATGCCGCCCACCGCGACACCTGCCCGTTAGCCAAAACAAGAACAGTGAGTTTTACCAGCAAGTGGAAGAAGTGTTCGCGCTGCGCAAGACCCTAACCAAGGAACAAGAAGCCATTGCTTACTTTTGGGATGATAACCCTGCCGTGTCGGAGCACAAAGGGCACTCGATGGTACTGTCCAAAAAAATGACCCCGGCCGGCCACTGGATGGCCATTGGTGGGTTGGCCGCCCAGCAATCAGGCGCCGATCAGGTAATAGCCGCCCAAGTATACGCCATGACCGCCATTGCGCTACACGACGGTTTTATCGCCTGCTGGGACGAGAAATACCGCAGCCAATTGATTCGGCCGATCACAGTGATCAATGACTGGCTGGATCCCAAGTGGGAGCCATTCCTGCAAACACCGCCTTTTCCCGAGTACACCAGCGGGCACGGGGTAATTTCGGCTTCGGTGGCCACAGTGCTAACGGCAGTCATTGGCGACAATGTTGCCTTTCGCGACACCACCGAGGTGGAGTATGGCCGACCGATCCGCCAGTTCAGTTCATTCCATCAAGCGGCTGAAGAAGCGTCGATCAGTCGCCTGTATGGGGGCATCCATTATCG
>JBBQXF010000120.1:0-14386 GCA_038209965.1 Cytophagales bacterium
TGTGGGAAGTCTGCGACTTTCATCGCCTAAAGACGATGGTACTGTTGGGCGAAGTCTATGACTTCGCACGAAAAAGAAGCGAAAGTCTGCGACTTTCGGCCAGAAGGGGCGTTTGTGCGATACCAACAATGGCTTGGGGGGCGTTGTGCGAAGTCTGCGGTTTGCATCGCCCAAAGACGATGGTAAACCGTTGTGGGAAGTCTGTGACTTCGCACGAAGAATAAGTGAAAGTCTGCGACTTTTCATCGCCTAAAGACGATGGTACTGTTGTGGGAAGTCTGCGACTTTCATCGCCTAAAGACGATGGTACTGTTGGGCGAAGTCTGCGGTTTGCATCGCCCAAAGACGATGGTACACTGTTGAGATTGATCACCTGCCGCGCACTTTTTTGTGGCGGCCTAGGTTTGTTCGGCCGATTCGTGCTAAATTGGCCCCTATGCGCAACCTTCTACCTCTTTTTTTCTGTGTGTTTCTCCTCGCTTGCCACCGCCGGGAAAAAGTGGATCTCATCGTTTATAACGCCAAGATCTACACTGTGGACAGCACTTTTTCCATCCACGAAGCCGTGGCGATCCACCAAGGCAAGTTTGTGGCCGTGAACAGTATGGAAAAAATCCTCGCCAATTACACGGGCGACAGTTTGGTGGACCTGCGCGGCAAGCCCGTTTACCCAGGATTTTATGATCCCCACTGCCACTTTTACGGGCTGGGACAAGGCTTGGATCAGGCCGATCTGGTGGGCACTGCCTCGTTTGCCGAGGTGGTGCAGCGCCTGCAAGCCTTCCAAAAAGCCAACCCCGGCAAGCCGTGGATCATGGGCCGGGGCTGGGATCAAAACGACTGGCCCGACAAGAATTTTCCCACCCGCGATACACTGGATGCCCTTTTTCCGGATCAGGCAGTGTTCCTGGTACGGGTGGACGGGCACGCAGCGCTGGTGAACAAGCGCGCCATGGAGATCGCGGGCCTGATCAAAGGTGGCGAAACAACCGGCAAATTGGCCGCCAAAATGGAGGGCGGTTTGGTGGAAGCCAAAAATGGTCGGGCCACGGGCATTCTGGTGGACAATGCAATGGGGCTGGTGCGCCGGGTGATGCCGCCCGCCGATGAAGCCCAGATCCGGCAAGCCCTCCAAAAAGCCCAAGCCGAATGCGCCCGTTTTGGCCTCACCACCCTGGCCGATGCCGGCTTGAGCCGAGAGGTGATTGACATCATTGACCAAATGCACCGCGACGGATCGCTCAAGACCCGGATCTATGCCATGATCAGTTTGACCGAGGCCAACAAGGCGCATTATTTTCAACAGGGAAAGACCAAAACCGATCGGCTCAATGTGCGCTCGTTCAAAGTCTATGCCGACGGGGCATTGGGATCGCGCGGGGCTTGCCTGCTGGCCCCCTACGCCGATCGGGCCGATGAAACCGGCTTTTTGCTGCTGCCCACCGAAGAGTTGCAGCGCAATATTGAACAGGTGGCGGCGGCGGGTTTTCAGGTAAATACACACTGCATTGGCGACTCGGCCAACCGCTTTGTGCTCGATGTGTACGCCAAAATTTTAAAAGGTAAAAACGATCGCCGCTTCCGCATCGAGCATGCTCAAGTGGTTAGCCCGGCCGATGTGCCCAAGTTCGGCCAATTCCGCATCCTCCCCTCGGTGCAGTCCACCCACGCCACTTCGGATATGTACTGGCTGGCCGAGCGCCTTGGCCCCGAGCGCGTCAAGCACGCTTATGCCTATCGCGAGCTTTGGCAACAAAACGGTATTATTGCCAACGGGAGCGACTTCCCCGTCGAGGCCGTCAACCCACTCTACGGCTTCCACGCAGCGGTGGCCCGGCAGGATGCCAAAAACTACCCAGTTGGTGGGTTTCAGATGGAGAACGCGCTAGATCGGCCCACCGCCCTCCGGGCCATGACCATCTGGGCAGCCTATGCCAATTTTGAGGAAAACGAGCGGGGCAGCATTGCACCGGGCAAAATGGCCGATTTTGTCGTATTGGCCGAGGATCTGATGACCGCCCCAACCGACCGCCTGCGCGAGTTGAAAGTGGAGCGCACTTACATCGGTGGCGAACGGATTTATTGAAACTAACACTTAATTAGCATGAAAATTATTTTAGCAATTACCGGGTTGTGTTGCCTCATTTGGCAGGCCGAGGCCCAGCAGGTCGAACTGGTGGCAGTGCCGGCCGAGCAACGGATCGACGTAAAAGTGGATGGCAAATTGTTCACGGCCTACCGCTATCCGACCACGATCAAAAAACCGGTGCTCTACCCGCTGAACGCAGCCTCGGGCGTGGAGGTGACCCGTGGCTATCCGCTGGCCCCGCGCCCCGGCGAGCGCGTGGATCACCCGCACCACGTGGGCGCGTGGTTCAACTTTGGGAGTGTGAACGGCCATGATTTTTGGAACAATTCCAATGACATCGGCCCCGAGCACAAGGGGCCATTTGGCAGCATCGTCCACCGCCGGGTGATCCAACAGAAAAGTGGCCGGAAAACAGGCCGGTTGGTCGTGGAGGCGGCTTGGCTGGACAAAGATGGCCAAGAAATGCTGCGCGAGAAAACGACGTTCCTTTTTGCGGGCGGCCCAAACCAGCGCAGCGTCACCCGGATTACTACGCTCACTGCCCTTGACCAGCCAGTGATTTTTCGGGACAACAAAGAGGGGCTGTTCGCCATCCGGGTAGCCCGCCAACTCGAGGCACCGGCCGATAAGCCCGAAATTTTCACCGATGCCAACGGGAAAATTACGCCCGTAGCCGTGCTGGACAACACCGGAGTGACAGGGATCTACACCAACCGGGAGGGCTTGAAGGGAACCGACTTTTTGGGCAATCAAGTCTGGGGCAAAAAATCGGCCTGGATGATCTTGACCGGGATCATTGGGGGCGAGCCAGTGACCGTGGCCATCTTGGATCACCCCCAAAACCTCAACCACCCAGCCCACTGGCAGAGCCGGGGCTATGGCCTCTTTGCGATCAACAATTTAGGCAGCAAGGTCTATGATCCAAACCAGCCGGAGTTCAGTCTCAGCTTGGCCCCTTGCCGATCCCTCACCTTCAAACACAAAGTATTGATTTATAATGCTGTTCAGCCCGGTCAAACAATTATTGATCGCGAATGGCATACCTTTAGCAAATAAAAAATAACATTGATCCTGCAATAAAAGTTATCAAATCATTATGCAAGCTATACCACGCACTCTATTTGTAATTGAAGACAATCGCACGGAGGGGATGTTACTCCAGTTGGCCCTTTCCGACATTGAGGGTTTGGTGGTCCGGGTGTTCCCCACCGCTACCGCAATGCTGGCGGCCACGGAAAAGCCCGATATTGTGATTGTGGATATTCACCTGCCCGATATGAATGGGCTGGATCTCATTCCGCTCATTTATGCCATTGACCCCAACATCAGGATTGTGGCAGTCTCAGCCCAACCTGAAATTGATGTAGTCGCCAAAGTGCAGGCCCAAGGGGTTTATAACTATTTGGTCAAGAGCGAATCCTGCCTAACCTATTTGCACCATATTATCGGCGATTTAATCATCGTACTGGATCATTATGACCAGAAAAAACGGGCAGGTTCCCAATAATCCAATTGTCTAACCAAGAAGCGGTCTTGAAATGATGAATTTGCTGGTTGCTAACTAACCTCAGAAAACAACTTCAAAAACAATAATGATACACTCGGCCAAAATAAAAGCCATTACCATCGGTGGATCTGCGGGCAGTCTAAAAATAGTGAAGATGATCTTGCAAGCATTCACCCGACCTTCACCCGTGCCGATTATCATTGGGTTGCACCGTTTGCAGAATGATCCCAGTTCTGGGCTGCGCGAGGTGATTCAATTCTCAACCAATATGCCAGTGATCGAGCCAAGTGATGGCGACCCCATCAAGGCTGGCACGGTCTATTTGGCCCCGTCCAACCGCCACTTGATCATTGAGCCAGACTATACTTTTTCGCTTTCGCAGAGCCCCTTGGTGCAGTATTCCCGCCCGTCAATCGATGTGTTGTTCCTTTCGGCCGCCGATGTGTACAAAAGCCACCTCGTTGCCCTGTTGGTCACGGGGGCCAATCGCGACGGGGCAATGGGCATGAAAATAGTGAAAGAAAATGGCGGTTTTACCATTGTACAAGACCCAGTCGAGAGTTTTGTTGACACGATGCCCCGGGCAGCCTTGGCCCTGACCAATGTGGACAAAATATTGGGGGTAGATGAAATGGCTTCTTTCCTCGAGATGTTGTATCAATCGACCGCATCCCAACCCTAGTTCTTGGCCCGCACGTAAGGATTACTGACCTTTTCCCGGCCAATGCTGGTGGGCGAACCGTGCCCGCAATATACCACTGTGGCATCGGGGAGTGCATAAAGTTGCGTGCGGATGCTGTCGAACAGCGTTTCGGCATTGCCCCCGGGCAGATCGGTGCGCCCCACGCTGCCTTGGAACAGCACATCGCCCCCGATGCAAAAGCCATCGGCGGGGCTGTAAAATGCCAAATGGCCGGGCGAGTGGCCGGGCACAAACAAAATATCCAAGGTCGATTCCCCAAAAACCAGTTTTTCTTTTTCGCTCAAGTATTGATCGGCCACACTTTCTTCATACGCGTGAAAACCAAAAACTGGGGCCCTTACAACACTCATTCGCAACATTTCGACCTCTAGGCGATGAATGAGCAGGGGCACTTTGTAGGTTTCTTTCACGAAATAATTTCCCAGTACGTGGTCAATGTGGCAATGGGTGTTGACCAATACTACCACGTTGAGGTGGTGATCGCTAATGTATTGTTGCAACTGGGATTTTTCTGCCCGGGTGTAGCACCCTGGATCGACCACGACACAGGCCTTGGTTTCGTCGCTCAAAACGAAGGTGTTTTCCTGAAAATCGTTGAAAGTAAATGACTGCACTTTGATCATGGCAGTAAAATTAAGGGAAAGGTTTGGGATTATTGCCCAAAAAAACCAAAATTTGCCCTATGCCAGCTCCCCATTATTTCATCACTGGTGCCACTGGCTTGATCGGGAGCCATTTGGCCCGTCATTTACTGGCGGCGGGCAGTCCAGTCACTGCGCTCAAGCGGGCGGGCAGTTCGCTGGCATTGGTGCAGGACATTGCCAACCAGATCGAATGGGTGGAGGGCGATGTGCTGGATATGCCCCTGCTCACGGCTACTTTTGCCCATGCCGATATTGTGATCCACGCCGCTGCGCTGGTGCAGTTCCAGCCGCGCCACGCCGAGGCCATGCGCCAAGTGAACGTGGAGGGAACCGCCAATGTGGTCAACGCCTGCCTATTGGCGGGGGTAAAGAAAATGTGCTACCTCAGTTCGGTGGCCGCGTTGGGCAAGGCTGGGGTCGACGGGAAAATCACCGAAAAAGCAATGTGGGATTCTCAGGCGGCCACTACCCGTTATGCCGAATCCAAGCATTTTGGGGAACGGGAAGTTTGGCGGGGCATGGCGGAAGGGCTGAACGCGGTCATCGTCAACCCCTCAGTCGTGTTGGGCGAAGGGCTGCTGGGCCAATCGACGGGACAATTGTTCCAATATGTGGCCAACGGGGCCCGCTATTATCCGTCCGGACTGATCAACTTGGTCGATGTGCTGGATGTGGCCAGGGCAGTCCAGCAACTTTGCGAAAGTGAGATCAGGGGTGAAAAATTCATCCTCAATGCAGTTGATATGCCCTACCAAGCTTTCTTTGGAGCAGTGGCCCACGCATTGGGCAGGCCGGGGCCCACTCGACTGCTCACGCCCGGTCTGGCTTGGGCCGTCTTGGGACTGGCCAGACTATCGGCAATTTTTACCGGTGATTCCCCCAAGTTGACCGGCGAGGTGGTACGGGCAGCCAGCCAACAGCACCGGTACAGTGCCCAAAAAGTTGAAGCCGCACTGGGCTTCCAGTTTTCCCCCATTGACCAAACCATTGCGCGGGTTGGGGCCTATTTTCGGGCCAGACAATAAAAAAAGTGCCCCATCGCGAGCGATGGGGCACTTTTTTTATTGTACCAACTAACTTAGAACACAATCTGGCCACGCAACTCGCCGCTGGGGAATGTATTGGTATGCAAGTTGTAATACCACAGGCCGTTCAACAAGTCCGCTTCTTGGGCGGCAGTCAATGGCTGGGTCTGGCCAGCTACGGTGCCGTTGGTGCGCACAGGGTAGCTAATGATGTCAAACTGAACTCCCGCGTTGGCAGTGGTGGCCGCTGGTCCGTGGAAGTGCATCATGGTGGGAACCCCGACAAAAGTCAACTGGCCGCGCAGCTCACCTCCTGGGTTGGTCGAAGTGTGCAAGTTGTAGTACCAACGCCCGCCCAGCAGATCGGCTTCCTCGGCATCGGACAGCGTGCGGGTAGTGCCCACAAAATCACCCGCCAAAGTGTTTTGAATGGGGAATCCGGTCAGGCCGATGACCACTCCAGCATTGGCAGTCGGGGCGGCCGGCCCGTGAAAGTGCATTACCGAAGGTGGCAACCCACCGCTCAGGTTGCGCCAAAGGATCGAGTAGGTGAGTTGCTTGGTGGTGCGGTTGTAGCTCCCGCGCACTGAGCCACTCCCAGAACTTGTAACAGCCGGCACCTGATTGGCCCCGGCGATAGTCACTTCCCGCAAATTGATCACGTTGGCATCATTACTGCCCCCGGTCAAGTTTTGCCAAGTGGCCTCAAAAGTCAGAATCTTGGTATCGCGGTTATAAGTTCCCTTGACAAGACCGCTGGCCTGAGTGTTGACAGCCGGAACGTGGTTGCTACCTGACAGTTGTACTTGGAATGCAGATTCAGGATCTTCCTTCTTCTTGCAGGCCCCCAGCAAGATCACTCCAGCCAAAAGGGCGGTTCCCATTGGTGACAGCAGACGGGCGAATTTTTTGTTCATATTTTTAATTGAGTTAGTTATTTTAGAAACGTAAAATACGTTAATAATAATACAAATGTAAGCCGTAAACGGTTGCTTTTTTGCAAAAATCCCCTTTTTAGGGAAGGAGGACCCACAAAAAACTGCCTTCCATTTTAGCAATATTGCCCAAGAGTGCGTAAAGTTGTGAATTAAAGTAAATATGAAAACCGATTGACCATGACTTGGATCGACATTACAGTGTTTGTGGGGTATTGTGTCCTCATTATCGGCGTGGGCCTGTGGGTCTCCCGTGATAAAGAGGGACACGAAAAAGACTCAAAAGATTATTTCTTGGCCAGTAAGGCCCTACCGTGGTGGGCCGTTGGTTCCTCGCTCATCGCCTCCAATATCTCTGCCGAGCAGTTTATTGGCATGTCTGGTTCGGGTTTTGCCATGGGACTGGCCATTTCCAGCTACGAATGGATGGCGGCCGCCACCCTGCTGATCGTGGGCATTTTTTTCTTGCCCATTTTCCTCAAGAAGCAGATTTTCACCATGCCCCAATTTTTGGAGGATCGCTATGATGCCCGCGTGCGCACCACCATGGCCGTGTTCTGGTTGTTGGTCTATGTTTTTGTGAACCTCACTTCGGTGCTCTACCTGGGTGCGCTCACCATCCATACCGTTTTCCCCGAAGTGAAAATGATCTGGGCCATTGCGGCGCTGGCCATTTTTGCGATCGTCTATTCCATTTATGGTGGGCTGATGGCCGTGGCTTGGACCGATGTGGTGCAAGTGGTCTTCTTGGTGTTTGGTGGCATGGCCACCACTTACCTCGCCCTAGAACTAGTGGGCAATGGCAGCGCGTGGGACGGGATGATCCAGCTCCGCGAAAAAGCCCCAGAACATTTTCACATGATTTTTGAAAAAGGCAAAACCATGATCCCCGATGGCAAGGGCGGCACCAAAGATGCCTACATGGACTTGCCCGGCCTGAGCGTGCTCATCGGTGGGATGTGGATCACCAACCTGAGCTATTGGGGCTGCAACCAGTACATCACCCAGCGGGCACTGGCCGCCAAAAGCTTGGACGAAGCCCAAAAAGGGATCATCTTCGCTGGTTTCCTCAAGTTGCTCATGCCGCTCATCGTGGTGGTCCCGGGGATCGCCGCCTACGTGATCGTGGAACGCGAAATCGGCGCGGGGGGGGATTTTACCACGGCCATGACCGATGCCACCTCGGGCATCATCAAGTCGGACAAGGCTTACCCCGCGCTGCTCAACTTGCTGCCCAGCGGGTTAAAGGGCTTGGCTTTTGCGGCCTTGGCGGCGGCCATTGTCTCCTCGCTGGCTTCCATGGCCAACAGCACCGCGACCATTTTTACCATGGACTTGTACAAAAACTTTATCAACAAAAATGCTTCGGAAAAAGCACTGGTCTCCACTGGCCGGATTGTTACCTTGGTTTCTTTTGGCATTGCATCCATTGTGGCCCCTGCCTTGGCCGTTTTTGATCAAGCCTTCCAGTTTATCCAAGAATATACCGGGTTTGTTTCGCCAGGGGTGTTTGCCATTTTCTTCTTTGGCTTTTTCTGGAAACGGACCACTGCCAATGCCGCCCTGTTTGCTGCGATGGCCACCATTCCCCTCTCAGTGCTACTCCAGAAGGCGACTGACCTGCCCTTTATCGACCGGATGGGAGTGGTGTTCCTCATCATTGCGGCGGGCATGATCCTGATCAGTTTTCTTGATCCCAAGGGCAAGGACAATCCCAAGGGCATTTCATTGGACGGGGGGCTGTTCCATACCAGTCCAGGCTTCAACGCCGGGGCGGTGGCCATTGTGGGTATTTTGGCCGCCCTTTACACCGTATTTTGGTAACCGACTGCCGGGCGAGGTAAGACGGGCCAAAGCTCTTAGGCCAACCGATCCCTGGCTGCGAAGTTGATCCAATTCGCCAAACCACTCATTCAGACGAAAGCCCGGCCCCAGTTTTTGGGTGCTGGGCTTTCTTTTGGCCACCCAGATACCAAATCCCCAAATTCTATCTTGGCCCCAAACAACAAAAGGCCAACATCATAGGAGGTGTTGGCCTTGTCAATGCATATAAATGGCTTACTTGAGCAGTTCTTTGATCTTGGCTGCTTTGCCAGTCTTGGTGCGGATATAAAACAATTTGGCACGGCGGACAGAACCACGGCGAACCAAGTCAATTTTATCCACGCTGGGCGAAATGATCGGGAAGATCCGCTCTACGCCGACACCGTTGGAAATTTTGCGCACGGTGAAAGTCTCACCATTGGTGCTCTTGTTGCGGCGCTGGATGACCACCCCTTGGAACTGTTGAATCCGTTCCTTGGTACCTTCGGTGATTTTTACGTGGACATTGATCGTGTCTCCAGCTTTGAACACGGGGAACTTGTCCCGCGCACCAGCAAACTCACGCTCCACCAATTTGATTAACTCGCTCATGATGCTGTATCTCTTATCGTTACTGCTTTGCTTCCAAAATAAGGGTGCAAATGTAGAAATTTCGCTTTCAAAAAACAAGTTGTGCCCTTAAAATTTCCTAAAGCCTTTATCATCAAGTTTATTGGCCAACAGTTGCCCCGGAACAAATCTTTTGATTAAATTAGCCCTCAGCATTGATTCACTAAACCTGTACCACGATGCAACAAGACAATTATGAATTTACGATCGGGCAAGAAAAAACGATCCGCCAGTTGGCCGTGCTGCTTCGCTGGGCAGGAGTTGCGTTCCTGATCCTGGGCACTTCGCTAGTGGGCATGGCCACAGCCGGTGCCTTGGCCACCCAAAAGCTGGACATTCCAATCGATTGGTCCCAGTTTGCCTATGTTTGCTCCCAAGCGGTCATGCACCTGGTCATTGGGGCCATTATGCTCAGCGTGAGCCAATCCTTCTTTCTCGTTGCCACCACGGCGGGCCATGACATCAAACATTTGATGCAGGCCCTGGCCGGCCTGATCCGCATGAAACAAGTGCAAATTGGGCTTTTGGTGCTTGTATCGGTTTATACAATGGTCAATGTGGCCTCTCTGCTGAAAATGGTTTGGTAATTGTGCCACCCTTCTTGGGCTGGTGCTACTTGACCGGCCCCGATAAATGAACATATTGATCCGTACGCCCGTTGGGCAAGATTACCGCCGGGTTTGGCAAGGGTTCAACCGCGACTTGTTCAGCGCATTGGCCCCACCTTTCCCGCCAGTGCGCTTGTTGCGCTTTGATGGTTCACTCCAGGGTGATGAAGTGCACTTGGAGCTTGACTTTATCTTTTTTCGGCAAAAATGGACCAGCCTCATCACCGAGCAACGGGAAAGCCCAGCCGAGATTTATTTTGTTGACCAAGGCATTGCCCTTCCCTTTTTTCTCAAATCTTGGCAGCACCGCCACCGGATCGTGCGCCAAGGCACGGGATCAGTCATCATTGACGACATTACTTTCCAATCTCCCTTCTGGCTGATGGATTATTTGCTTTTTCCCACTTTGTATTTACAATTCTTGTACCGCAAACCGATTTACCGCCGTCTGTTTGGCAAACCCTAGATTCGCATTTTATTGCTTGATAATCAGGTAGTTAAAAATATATTTGGTCAATATTGTCGCCATAACAATTTTTTTCCACTTATTTTTCAAGAGATAGAAAATTCTTGACCAGTGGGGATGCTAGTTCGCAATGCCAAAGGTTGTTAAAATAGGCAAGTTATTGATTGTCAGTAGATATAAAGGCGGTTTCAGCAATTGGTCACTTGAGCCAAGCGTTTACGGTCCCCTCCGATAGTTGGAGCAACAGACCAGGGAACAGGCCAAACACCACCGCCAGCACCGCCGGAATGGCCAAGACCACCCACTCGCGGGGGGTGAGGTCGGTGAGCTGGCCGGCCAAGTTGGCTTCCCGAACCGAGAACATCCCCAAAAACAACCGCTGGAGCGTCCAGAGGAAATATCCGGCCCCGATAAGCAGCGACAACATGGCCAAGAGCGGCATCCAGACGGGCAATACCTCGGAGCGGAAGGCCCCCAAGTAAATGAACAGTTCGGCAATGAATGCCGAGAAACCGGGCAGGCCCAGCGAGGCAAAGAAAGCAATGCCCACAAAAACCGAGTAGCGCGGCATGGGGCCCATCAGCCCGCGATAAGCCGCGATATCGAGCTGGTGGGTCCTGGAATAGAGCACTCCCGCGCACAGGAAGAGCATGGAAGAAAGCAGCCCGTGGCTGAACAATTGATAGATCACTCCATTGATGGCTTCGGGAGTGGCAGCCGCCAAGCCCAACAGCACATAGCCCATGTGCGACACCGAAGAGTAGGCGATCATCTTTTTGAGGTTGGCCTGCCCCAAGGCGACCAAGGCCCCGTACAAGATCGAGATGACCCCCAGCAGGCCAATGGCCCAGCCAAAATGGGCCGCCGCTTCGGGAAAAACGGGATACGCGATCCGCAACAGGCCATACGCCCCGATCTTGAGCATGATGCCCGCCAGCACCACCGACACGGGCGTGGGAGCCTCCACGTGCGCATCGGGCAGCCAAGTATGGAAGGGCACGGCGGGCAGTTTGATGGCAAAACCCACAAACAACAGCGCAAAAGCGGCCAGCCGGGCGGGCACGCCCAGCACACTGGCCCCACTGCCCGGGGCCAGCAGTGAACCGGGCACATAATTGGCCGGATCAGCCAAGTGGAGCAGGTTAAAGGTATGCTGTCCCGCTTGGCCGGGGTCTTGGGCTGAGAGGTACAACCCGATCATGACCACCAAGATCAGCACCGAGCCCAAAAAAGTGTAGAGGAAAAATTTGAGGGCGGCATACTCGCGCCGTGCGCCCCCCCAGATCCCGATCAGGAAATACATGGGCAGCAGCATGAACTCAAAGAACAGAAAGAACAACAGGAAATCAAGCGCCACAAAGCACCCCATGACGGCCCCGCCCAGCAGCAAATACAAAATGACGTAACCCTTCACTTTTTCGGCAATTTCCCAAGAGGCAATGGCCCCCAGAAACAGTACAATGCCACTCAGCAACACCAACGCAACATTGAGGCCGTCCAGCCCCAGGAAGTAGGCCACTGAGAAACTGCCCAGCGAGCCCAGATCGACGCTCAGCCAGGGGTGAAATTCCGAAAATTGCAACGCGCCGCCCGCGCCAGTCTGCGACGATTGGGCATATTGGCGGACAATGACCGCTCCGAGCAGTAGCATTGCGAAATTCGCAATGAGGTTAGCCCATTTGAATAGCTTGATTCGGTTGGCCGGAACAGCCAACAGGGCCAGTGCTGTGACGATCGGTAAAAAAATAAGGAGGGAAAGCATTCCGGGCATGAGTGGCAGCGGTCAAGTTAGCTTACAGATAAGCAATTGATTAACAGATTGTTGCATGTAGACAAATATTCGTTTGGGCAACAGTAAACCAGTATTTGATTATACGAATTAGCAGTTATAAAAAATGATATACAGAAAATAAAAATTTAGTGTATTTTCAATAAAAAGCCGTTTTATTGAAAATTTGATACTTCAAAGGCTGGGCTGTTAAGTTCACTGAAATTTCATCAAAAAAAAATGAATAATTAATAAATCGAAGCGGCTATTTCTAAATCTTGCGGCTTGGTGTTTATGTACAGTCAATCTATATTTGACAATCTAAATGAAACTGGTTTTCTCTCTAGTGAAGCCGAAAATGAAACACAACTCTACTACGATTACTTTGCAAATTACCCAAGTTTAGGAAAGTAAAAAAAACTTGACCAATTAACAACAAAAAACCCTGACGGAAGCCGACAGGGTTTTCTCTTAGTAAATATGAAAATGAAAACAACTAAGCTAATAACGCCCAATCTCCCCTAAAGGTTGTGTGTTATTAGCTATTTTTTTGAATTTTTTTTAAAGCGCCTCTCCCAGTGCCCTGAAAAGCCTTTTTTGATCCTTTTTTTCCCGGCTCCGGTTCAAAAACCAAGGTAGTGCCAGAAAGCCCACGGGCTTCGCCGCCCTAGGTAAGTAAGATCTTGGTCGTGGGTGTAGGCTTCGCGTTCAAAACAGATCTGCCGGTAGGCGTGGTCATGGGTTTTCCAGCGGACCAAATTAACGGCATAGTGCAGCAAATAACAAAGGTAAAAAGGCAACACCAACATTTCCGCCTGTTGGCGCAAATGGATCCGCTCATGGTTGAGCAGGCGGAGGTTGGCGCGATCGCGGGGGTCTTGGAGCAGTATAAATGGGTACAAAGCCATCCCCCGGGGTGGTTGGGACAGTAGCCGAAACAGCCAAGGCCGGTCAATGATGAAATCCACCAGCGATGATCAGTTGAGCGAAAAAGAAGGAATCACCTTGGTGGCCGAATTGTGGAAGGTCAGGGGGAAAATCCGCGCCTGCATGTAACGGCTCAAGGGCAAATTGCCAATGAGCTGCATCACCTCCAGCTCCGATTCGGCGTTGACGATGGCCCATAACCGGCCGTTTTCCAACGAAAGCGAATAGGACACCAATCGCTCAGTGGCAAACAACTTGGCCACTTGGGCCCGCTGCTCGGGAATGAGCCGGGAAAAATCGTCCCCAATGGTTTGAGGAAGGGTAAAACTCACCATAAACTGTTGATAGTCGGCCATTTCAAATCATTGTGGGTGTTAAAAAACATTGCCTTGCGACAATCTTACAACTTTAAACTAAATTTCAAACTTATTAGTTTGTTCGATCCCTTAAATTGCGTTAAAATGTCAGTTGGTTTTTGCGCCCTGTCCCATCTTCATTCCGTCCCCAATGGATCATCCGCTACTTGAACTCAAACAAATCGCCAAGAATTTTGGCCCGGTAAAAGCCCTGCGTGGCGTCAACCTTAGCGTGCGGAGCGGTGAAGTCCATGCTCTCATCGGCGAAAACGGTGCCGGCAAGAGCACCCTGATGAAAGTCTTGAGTGGAGCTTTGCGGCCCGATGCCGGCCAGATCCTGTTGCAAGGGCAAACTTACCAGCCCAGTGACCCGGCCGAGGGCCGCCATTCGGGAGTGGTGATGATCTACCAAGAACTGACCCTGGCCCTGCACCTCACTGTGGAAGAAAATGTGATGCTGGGCATGGAAACCGTTTGGGCGGGCTTCGTGAGCAGCGATCGCGATCGCGTGCACAAGGCCCTGACTTGGCTGGGCCAGGCCGACATTGACCCGGCCACCAAAGTGAGCAAGCTCAATATTGGCCAGCAACAACTGGTGGAAATTGCCCGGGCATTGGTAGTGGATGCCAAGGTGGTGATCATGGACGAGCCGACCAGTTCCCTCACCGCCGATGACACCCGCGCCCTGTTCGGGGTGATCCGCCGGTTGAAAGAGAGTGGCATTGCGGTGATCTACATCAGCCATTTTTTGGAAGAGGTGCAAGAGATCAGCGACCGCTTCACTATACTCCGCGATGGGGAAACTGTGGCGGTGGGCGAGATGAAAACCGTGACCATTCCCCAGATCATCCACCACATGGTGGGCCGGCCAGTGGATGAACTGTACCCGCAACTGCCCCATGACCTTGGCGATACTGTACTGGAA
>JBBQXF010000121.1:0-14178 GCA_038209965.1 Cytophagales bacterium
GAACGTGGAAATCGGCCTGAAAGTCCTGCGCCGATAAACTGCTGCCCGCTGCGGCATGGTTGACCAAGGTAAACATCGTCACTTCGTCGCGGCGGATATGGCGGCTCAGCATCTTCTGGGCTTCTTCCACTTGAGCCCATACGGTTGGGTCTGGGGGCACGAGTAGGATGATCTGCCGGGCATTGTCGAGCATCATTTCAATGTCTTGGTCGAGCTTTCCG
Organism: Cytophagales bacterium; assembly: GCA_038209965.1. Taxonomy (GTDB): domain Bacteria; phylum Bacteroidota; class Bacteroidia; order Cytophagales; family Thermoflexibacteraceae; genus JALONO01. The sequence goes on from JBBQXF010000121.1 coordinate 222, forward strand.
TTCACATCTTCATCGATGGATTCGTTGAATGTAATAATTATATTGTCATAATCCATCGCTATTTTATCCAACAAAAAAGCTGTTTTGACGGCATCGGGCAGGCTGGGGTCGTCGTGCGTCAGCAACAAATCATAGCCTGATTTATGTTTGATCATGCGTATTTTTTTGTCCACCTGCAAATCAGTAATCAACTTTTGTGGAAACGGGTGTTCGGTGTAAATGGTCTTCTGGCCAGTGCGTTCGGCCAGTACGTGGGCCAGCATCACCCCCACACTGGTCGCGCCTCCGCCGTTAAACATATCGAGGATGAGGATGGCGCGGGCGCGGGCATTGCCCCGGGCGATTCGCTTGTTGGACTCGACCAAATAGCGGCCCAGCATTTTGGCCAGTTCGATGGTCACGGTTGGGTAGCGGTGCAAGATGGCCAAAAACTCGGCCCGTCGGATCACGAGCACATCCACTTCGGTCACTGCCACCACAGTAGCTGAGCGGGGCTGATTTTCCAAAATGCCCACTTCCCCAAACGTATTGCCGGGCATCAGATAGGCCAAAATCTGCACTTCGGATTTATTGGTCCGGCGTTGGATGGCCACAATGCCATTGGCGACCAGAAATAAACTGTCGCTCGGGTGGCCTTGCGAAACGATGACTTCGGAAGCAAAAAATTGCCGAAACTTCGCTTGGTCGGCCACAAAATTCAAATCGTCTTCGGCCAGGTGATTGAACAACACCGATTGCCGGAGCGATTGGACGACTAAGCTGGTTTTTTTCATGTTATCGGAGCGGAATGCTAAAAATATTGAACTTTTTCCCGGCAATGGGCCTACTTTTGCCCATACGTTTAACTGGCTGACCGGTGAAAGGTTCGGAACCAGCTATTGATTTTAAGGTGGATCACGCCCAAAAAAGCCTCCCGAAAAATTTTGACCGACATTTTGGAAACGCCTTTTTCCCGATCCTTGAAAATAACGGGGACTTCTTTGAGGTGGAAACCAAATTTCCAGGCCAAAAATTTCATTTCAATCTGGAACGCATAGCCAATAAACCGGATTTTGTTCAGATCAATCGTTTCCAGCACTTGGCGGCGGTAGCATTTGAAACCCGCCGTGGCATCCATCACGGGCATCCCGGTCACTTTGCGCACATAATAGCTGGCAAAATAGGACATGATCACCCGATCAATCGGCCAATTGATCACCGTTACGCCGTTGATGTAGCGCGAGCCGATGGCCACATCGTAGCCCCCCTCGGCGCACGTTCTGAGCAAGCGCGGTAGATCGCCCGGGTCGTGAGAAAAATCGGCGTCCATTTCAAAAATATAGTCGTACCCGTTGCGCAGCGCAATGGCAAAGCCGTAGAGATAGGCCGTGCCCAAGCCAAGTTTCCCCTGTCGGCACTCCAAAAACAAACGTTCGGGGAATTCCATTTGCAACGCCTGCACCCGGTTGGCGGTGCCATCGGGCGAGCCATCGTCGATCACCATGATGTGGAAGCCCCCCGGCTGGGCAAATACTGCCCGCACAATGGCCTCGATGTTCTCGATCTCATTGTAGGTGGGGATAATCACAATTGTCTTTTCCGCCATGTTTCCGATGACACGCACTGGCATTTCTCCCGAAATGTCATTGCCAAGCCTTAATTTTGTTTGGTTATAGGCCGCAAAGAAATTACAATGCAAGGAAAAAATACGGGACTTGTTAGTTAAAGTTAATTAATTATTACTTGATTTGGGCCTGAAACGGGAACAGATAGGTGAATTCCCAATTTTTTGCACTATTTTTAAACAATGGTTGAGTATTTGCCAACCTAAGTCGCGATTGCTAACCCTATCTCTTGATTTGACAGACTACTACGGATAAACGCTTACCAACCAAGGCATTGTGCACGATCAGGTTAATTTGGGCAAACAATCGGGTAGCTGCCTAAAAATCAAGCCTATCGATGATTTACATCCCCAGAGCCTAGAAAAGTTTGGTATTAAATCGACAAACAAGTGCTGTTAAATTACAATCTTACCACTATGCGCTTACGCTCCCTGATTTATTTCTTGGCACTTGGCCTGCCAGTTTTGGCGAATTTGCCAGTGCAGGCTCAGCTCACCCAAGTCTATGTGGCCGATGATGCCCCCTTCCGCCGGGGCATGGAGCTGTTCGACAAACAAGTGTATGCCCATGCCCAGCAACAGTTTGGCCAGTATTTGGCCCTAGGGCTGAAGGACGAAAAAGCAATCCAAGCTGAATACTATGCCGGGCTTTGCGCCATGTACCTGGACCAGCCCGATTTTAACCATTTGCTGGAAACTTTTGTGGCCAAATATCCCACCCATATTACTGCACTCAATGCCTATTATGACATCGGGGACAATTATTACAAGAATGGCAAATACGCGGAGTCGTTGCCTTACCTGAGCAAGGTTTATCGGCCCAATGCCAGTTCGGACAAGGAAGTTGAGGTTGCCTATAAATATGGCTACGCCCTGTTTATATCAAAAAAATATGAGGATGCCGGCCAAGTATTTGAACCGCTTAAAACTGGCACGCACCAATATGCCGCCCCAGCAAGTTATTATGGTGGTTATATCTACTATCTGGATCGGCAATTTGCCGCTGCGGTCACTGATCTGGAACGCATCAAGGGCAATCCCACTTATGCCAAGGAAGTGGATGTATTGCTGCCCACCATCTATTACCGGATGAAACGGTACGACGATGTGGTGGCGTATGTGGAGGCCATGCTGAAACAAAACCGGCCCTCGCCCGACGAACTGGCCCCGGCCATTGCTGATAGTTATTACCAAAAGGGCAATTATGCCCAAGCGATTGGCTATTTTGAGAAAATGGCCAAAAAAGAAAAGCAACTGGATCGGACGGTGGCTTACCGGATGGCATTTGCTTATGCCAAGCAGAAAGATGTTGTCAAGGCAATCAACTATTTTGGCAAGGCAGCCGACGGGGGCGACTCGCTGGCACAAGTAGCGGCCTATCAAATGGGGGTAACCTACGTGGAGGCCGGCCAAAAATCTGCGGCGGTTGCTCCCTTTGACAAATGCCGCGACCTCAACTTCAACCGCAATCTCAAAGAACTGGGCGCGCTCAACTATGCCAAACTCAATTATGACATTGGTGATTTCAAGAACGCCATTGCGGGCTGCCGCTTTTATGACATCCATTTCCCCACCGGAAAATACGTGGAGGAACTCAATATCCTCGAGAGCGAAGCCTATTTGAATGGCAACGACTATGTCGCCGCCATCCGTTACATTGAGGGCTTGAACAGCAAAAGCCGGCGAGTCCAAATCGGTTATCAACGGGTTACTTACAACTATGCCACCGACCTTTACAACGATGGCAAGTATCCGTCGGCCGTTGCAATGCTGAAAAAATCGTTGCGCTCCCCCGTTGTCCCCGAGCTCGATGCTGCCGCCAACTTTTGGATTGCCGAAGCCTATTCCCAAGGTGAAAGGTATGATTCGGCGCTGATGTATTATGAGCGGGTGCCCGAAACGGCCAAAGAATACAACGCTGCCCTCTACGGTGCTGGTTATGCCTATTATAACAAAAGGGCTTACCAATCAGCCCTGACGGTTTTTCGGGCCTATGCGGTGTCGCCCAAAACGGGGGCCAACCGGAACAAAGTAGATGCCATAACCCGTCTGGCCGATTGTTATTATGTGGGAAAAGAGTACACCAATGCCCTTGACAATTATACCAATGCCCTGGCCATGGGCGGGAGCGACGCGGAATACATCTATTTCCAGCAAGGCATGGCTTTGAGCGGCTTGCAGCAAGTGGACGCGGCTAACCGAAAGTTTGACCTGTTGATCAGCCGGTTTCCCAATTCCCGGTTTGCCAGCTTGGCCTATTTTGCCAAAGGCAACAATAATTTTGATTTTAACCGCAAGGATTTGGCGGTGGCCAATTATTCCGAGTTGATCGATAAATATCCGACCAGCGACTTGCTGCCCGATGCCCTTTCCAAACGGGCCTTGAGTTATTCGCTCACCGGAGGGGAGGCCAACGCTATCCGCGATTACAAAGCCATACTTGACCGTTTTCCCACTCATCCAACGGCGGCCAACGCCATCCAGTCACTCCAAGAACTGGCCGGGCGCGGGGTGGCGGTGAGCGATCTGGAAGCCTACCGCCAGAAATTCATCCGGGCCAACCCCACCAGTAAGGCCACGTTGGTCGGTGATTTTCAAGAAGCCAAAGCTCCGTATGACAATGGCGACTACCGAACCGCTATCGTGACGCTGAGCAATTTTATCCGAAGTGCGCCCGAGTCTGAACCCAAAAACGATGCCCACTATTTTCTGGGGATGGCCTATGATCAAATGGGGGACAAAGCCAATGCGGTGCCAAGTTTTGACCAAGTAAAAGGCACTTATGAAACCCGGGCCACCCTGCGCTCGGCCGATCTGAATTACGACTTGGGCGACTATGCCAGGGCCATTGAACGCTTCAAAGCCGTGTTGGCCAATACCAGTGCAGCCAACAAACGCAACGAATCCAATGCGGTGGAAGGGTTGATGATGGCCTACTTTAAACTTGGCGACTGGGCCCAGACCGATTTTTACGCGGGCGAGATCTACAAGCGCAATTTGACCAAGGCCAAGAGCCGCGCCGATCTCTATGTGGGCAAAGTGGCCTTGGAGCGGGGCCAGTTGGACAATGCGCTCACCTTGCTGCGCGCTGCGCTTAAAAACAACACTGATGTCAACGGGGCCGAAGCCCAATATTTGGTCGGGTCGGTACTGCGCCGCAAGAAAGAATACGCCAACTCAACGATTGAACTGATCAAAGTAAGGACTAATTTTGAGTATTATACCGTGTGGCTCTACGAAGCGTTCCTGCTCGTTGCCGACAACTACACTGATTTGGACAATAAATTTCAGGCCAAGGCCACCCTTGAATCTGTTATTGAGAACAGCAAAGATCAGGTAGTGGTGGCCCGGGCCAAGGAAAAGTTGGCCAAACTATAACTGAACCAGTATTTTAAACCAGCAGAGTACCGATGAACACCAACTTATTGCATACTACCCTAGGCCGATTGCGGATCGTAGCGTTTCTGGAGGGTATTTCATTTTTGCTCCTTTTGGGGCTGGCCATGCCCCTCAAATATTACTTTGCCATGCCTGGCCCCAATAAAGTGATCGGGATGGCCCACGGGCTGCTCTTTGTGCTTTACCTTGGGCTGGTTGCACTGGCCAAAATTGAATTGAAGTGGAGCCTGACCAAGACCTTCTGGGCGATTGTGGCCTCCATTGTGCCCTTTGGTACTTTTTGGGCTGAAGCCAAGCTATTTCGCAATTGACTCGGGCCAAGCCTGAAAACCAAAAAGCGGTTCGCATTTGAAAAATGCGAACCGCTTTTTGGGAGATAGGTATATTCAGTTAAACGTTGACCGGAGGAAACAAGCTGCCCACTTCCTTCAAAATATCGTCGGTCAATGGTTTGGTTATAAATTTAACCACGTATTGGTTATCGACAATCCGATCAATGTCGCGCTTGTTGTCTGAACTAGAAAGAATAATGACCTTACATTTGTCGCGAACGTGGATGGGAAACTTTTCAAATTCGTATAAAAAAACAAAGCCATCAACAATAGGCATGTTGATGTCCAAAAAAATCAGGTCTGGGAGCTTGTTGTTGTCCTCTATAGCGTGTTCCAAGTATTGAAGCGCACTTTTGCCAGAGTTTTTAATCTCTATACGTTTCGCAAATTTGGTCAACTCGATAATTCTTTTACTGATAAAATTATCAGTATCATTGTCATCAACCAATAATACTAGATCAACTGCCGGTGAATTCATTGCGGGTAAGCTTTTTGTCAACTACGTAAATTGAACGTATGTGCAAATATACATTTAAACTTTGTAAGGAAACAAATGGTAGTAAAAATGAATAGATTGGAGAGTCAAACTAATTTCGCCAAGGATAGAGTAAGGGAAACAGCCCAGTGGTCTTCAACCTCGTCGTTCTGAAACGGGCTTGGTAATGAGATCCAGCGCATCAACGTACTGTAATCGGTTGAACACAAAGCCACCCATTTTTTCAAAGCGGTACATGCTGGTTCCCTCGCGGCAAACAAAATCATACAAAAAAACATGGGTGGGATAAATAGCCACCCGGGCCATGATGGCCTTGGTGAGCACCTCTTGGTGTTGGTGGATGAGCAGGGCCGTCCGCCCGTCGGCATCGCCCCAGTAGAGGCGCAGGGGCCGGCCCAAAAAATGGGCTGATGGATAGAGCACGTTATGGACGGGCAGCCCTTCGTAGTGAACTTGGTTGGGATACCCCTCTAAGCTGCGCAACAACTCGAGCAGGGGCCGTCCATTGAGGGTGATTTCCAACGTTTGATAGTCGCCCCGGGGAGAAACAGTGGCAGTAAAACCGACTTGGTCTTTCTGGGTGAGCAATATTTTGCGCAATAGAGGGTTGGCGGGCAGATCGTGCTTGGTGCCCATCAGGCTGTTGCCGATTTTGAGGGCATCGATTTGGGCATCGACCGGGTTGGTTTTGTCGGGCAACAAAAGTAAGATGAAATAAGAGACAATGGGCAGAGCAGTACCGATCAAAAACCACAACCAAAATGAGCGCCCGTGCGTGTAGGCGTAATACCCGCACAACAACGGAATGCTGATCAGGAAGGCAAAGCCCAAGAGGAGGAAATCGATAAACATGAATTTCTAGCTAGTAATACTGAGCAAATCACGTAAATGTAGTAAATTTAAACTTGATTTAGCCACGAGTAATGGGGGGCCGTCTCAAAAAACTGATTGCGCATTTTATTCACCTTACCCAATGCTTTCAAAATGCCAGCATTTATTGTCTTTTGCCAAGACCGAAACCGACTATTGACCTTCATTGTTTTGTTTTGGGCCTGCCAAACTTTGATTTTGCCCAGCATGGCCCAAAGTGCCAATAATTATGCCTTTTCCACCAATACCAGCGGCTCGTTTGTCCCCATGGATGGGAGCCGGGCAGTATTTGGCGGCGGGGCCAACCTAGCCTCTTCGGGCATTTTCAATTTTGGTTTTGACACGTGGTTTATGGGTGAGCGGTTTACCCAGTTCAGCATGAACACCAATGGGGTGATCCGCTTTGGCCCCATCCAATTGATTAAGGAGGCCAACTCCTATCTCATTGATTTTCAGTCGCGCTTGGTGCCATTTGCTTCTACTACGGTACAGCAACAAGGCTCGCTGACTGTTTATACTGGTGCTTGGCGCGTGTGGGCGCGTGGCCAAATCCACCAAAAAGTGGTCGGTACGGCCCCCGACCGGGTGTTGGTGATCGAGTGCCGCGACATGAGCATTGGGGAGGGCAGTACCACCCCCGATGCCACTTGGCAAATACTTGTTTCAGAATCATTCCCCGGCTCGGCCGATGGTGGGCGGATCGAGTACCGCTATGGGCCAATGACTTCCACCTTGGTCGATAACAACATCCAGATCGGGCTGGGCAGTGGTTCATCGGCTGGATTGCACGCGGGAGTGCGCTTGGGCGAGCCGCCCCGCCGTGAACCCAACGGGGTGAGCAATTCGGTTCCCCGGGGGAATATCCCCATTTTGCACAGCCCCACCGAGGGCAACCGGCGGGTGATGGTGTTCAACCCACCCGCCCCAAACGGGCAAGCCACCGATCTCCGGGCCAGCTGCAACACCGGCACCCGGGTGGAACTGACTTGGGCCAATACCGTGGGCAATGCCGTCGGCTCAGTGCTTTACCGATCCACTGACAATGTCAATTTTGCCTTTCACTCCTTTATCAAAAAAGCCGATGGCAACCGGCGCGTGGAAGAAAACCTTCAAGTGGGCACTACCTATTATTACCACGTCCACGCGGTGACGGAAGGCAAGTTATCGGTGCTTCACCCCACGGGCAGCATCGTGATCAGGCCCGGCATTCCACAAACTGCACCCATCAAGCGGACTTTGTGCGGTGCTGGGAATCTCACCCTCGATCCGGGCGCGGGTTATGCGGCGTATAAGTGGGCGAGTGGGGAAACAACCCAAACCATCAGTGTGCCTGCGCCCACCTCTGGCGAAGTAGTGTACATCGTAGAGGTGGCCGATGCCTGCGGCAATGCTTTTCCAGTGGAGTTCACGCTTCAAGCTTTGACGTTGGTGATCGGGGGCAAGCGGCTATTTTGCCCCGGTGAGCAGTCCACTACCCGATTGCAAGGTTCCCTCGGTTTCGCTGCTTACCGCTGGACCAACGGCCAGGGCCAAGTAGTGGGCACGGGGTCAAGCTTGGAAGTCGCCATCAGCGGGAGTTACCAACTAGAGGTGACCTCGGCGGGCGGTTGTTCGGCCAAAGCCACCGCCGAGGTTCAGGCTTGTTGCGAAGGAAGCATCAACATCCCTTCGGCATTTACCCCGCACAATACCCCGGACAACAATGTGTTTCGGGTGGCCCACCAAGGGCTGTCCAATTTCAAGATGCAGATTTATAACCGGTGGGGGATTTTGGTGTACGAAACCACTGATCCAGAACAAGGCTGGGACGGGCTGATCAACGGGCAAAAAGCCGCTGCCAGTGCCTATCAAGTGGTAGTGGAGTTTGTGGGTTGCATTGAAGGCAATACCCGCCGCCGCCGCCAAACAGGGGTGTTGCACCTATTGGAGTGAAGCCCGGAGCGCACAAAAAACCCCTGCACCTTGCACAGGCGCGGGGGTTGGGACGTGAAAGTGGGCCCAACAGGGCTTGAACCTGTGACCCTCTGATTATGAGTCAGATGCTCTAACCAACTGAGCTATGAGCCCCACACCACAAATTTAAGTTGCTTTTTGGCAAACTCCAAAATAAAAACTTGGGCATGGGGCCAATTTTTTGCGCTAAATCGGTACTTTAGCGGCCAAACAACTACACTTAACCTCTCAGCAAAACATGATTGACTTTCCTTGGTTTGCAAGTTATCCCAAAGGGATGCCGCACCAAATCAACCCGGATGAATTTGGCTCCTTGCCGGATATGTTGGCCGTAGGCTTTCAAAAGTATGCCAACAAGACTGCCTTTATCCACTTGGGCCTCTCGATTACCTACACCGAACTGGATGAATGGTCCAAAGACTTTGCGGCTTTTTTGCAAAACAAGACCTACCTGAAGCAAGGGGATGACATTGCGATCCAAATGCCGAATGTGATGGCTTATCCAGTGGTCATGTTCGGTGCACTCCGGGCGGGGCTGGTAGTGGTGAACACCAACCCGCTTTACACCCCACGGGAAATGGAACACCAATTCAACGACTCTAAAGTCAAAGCAATTGTCATTTTGGCCAATTTCGCCAGTGTCCTCGAAAAGGTGCTGCCCCAAACCCCCGAACTAAAAACAGTGATAGTGACCGAGATCGGCGACTTGTTGCCGTTTCCCAAGCGGTTGATCGTGAACTCGGTGGTCAAATATGTGAAGAAAATGATCCCAAAATGGAGCATAGCCGGGGCCATTCCGCTGCGCGACGCGATGACCCAAGGCAAGGGCCAGTCGCTGGCCAAGCCGACCATCACCGGTCAAGACTTGGCGTTTATCCAATATACTGGCGGAACCACTGGGGTCTCGAAGGGAGCCATGCTCACCCACCGCAACATAATAGCCAATGTGATGCAAATGCGCGGCATAATGGGCACGCGCCTCAATCAAGGGGAGGAAACGATAGTTACGGCCCTGCCATTGTACCATATTTTTTCGCTTACTGTCAACTGCTTCGGCCTATTTATGTTGGGCGCGGCCAATCTGCTCATCACCAATCCCCGTGACATGAAAGGATTTATTGCCGAGCTGAAAAAAGTAAAGTTTACCGTGATTACTGGGGTCAATACCCTGTTCAATGGATTGTTGAACCAACCAGAGTTTCACCAATTGGATTTTTCGGGACTCAAAGTCGCAGTGGGGGGTGGCATGGCCGTCCAGTCTTCCGTGGCCGAAAACTGGCGCAAAGTCACAGGGGTCAGCTTGGCCGAGGGGTATGGTTTGACCGAAAGTTCGCCGGTGCTCTCCTGCAATCCCATTGATGGCAGCAGCCACTTGGGCACGATAGGTTTCCCGCTTTCATCTACCGAAATCAAGATTATGGACGACGATGGCCACGAGGTTGCTTTTGGCGAGCGGGGTGAAATCTGGGCGCAGGGCCCGCAGATCATGACGGGGTACTGGCAGCGGCCCGAAGAAACCGATAAAGTGATCAAAGATGGCTGGCTGCTCACCGGCGACGTCGGGGTGGCGTTGGAAGGTGGATTTTTCAAGATCGTGGATCGGAAAAAGGACATGATTTTGGTTTCGGGGTTCAATGTGTATCCCAACGAAGTGGAAGATGTGATTGCCCTGCACCCCAAAGTGCTGGAGGTGGTGGCCATTGGAGTGCCCGACCCCAAGTCGACCGAAGCAGTGAAAGTGTTTGTGGTCAAAAAAGATCCGAGCCTCACCGAGGAAGAAGTCCGCGAACATGCCAAAGCAAATATGACGGGCTACAAACTACCCAAATACGTTGAGTTCCGTACCGAACTGCCCAAGAGCAATGTTGGGAAACTGCTCCGCCGCCCATTGAAAGAAGAAGAAATGGCGAAACTGGCCAAAAAATAGTGGTTTGATTGTGCCAAAAGTATTTTCATTTGCCTTCCCGTGGCCTGCAACTTTGGGGAGGCAAATGGAAAGTACCTTCTTTCATTGGTCGGTGTGGTTTTGGGAGTACCAATAGGGAGCGAAAAACACAAACACTTTATGGCACAAATGGATAGATAATTACAAAATGGTGGTTGGGCACGTATGGATAAGTTGACCAATTTCCATGATGCAATAAATCCCACCAAACGCCGGCTTTGAAGTCCTTGGCGGCTTCTATTCCGTCCAAAAGATTGTGACCAAAAACTATTATAAAACCCATTGAAAGTATAACTTTAAATGGGAGATGAATTACAAGACCGAGTATAATCATGCTTATGCCAATCGCCCATATTACTTGCATGTATATGAAATTATAAAATGGGTCACAGCTCTAAGAAAAAGTGCTGACTATAAACTCAACGAAAATCAATCATAGCCCCCCTTTTAATCAAAAAAATACTCAATTCTTTTTTAATTTGAATAAACTCTGTAAATAAACAGAAGTATCTGACAGAAAAACAAATACGGGCGCGCAAAAATTAGTTATCCATCTGGTAAAATATAGCAGTGGAGTGGTAGTTGCTAAATTTAGAGGGTTGTCGGTAAAGGCTTCTGCATGGAAAAAACCCTTTGTATGGTCAAGTGCCATAATAACCATGACTACCCCACGTAAGATGTCAATGGATTCTTTTCTAATGATGCCATATTTGACTTTTATGGAATTAGAAGTTTCAAGATTTGGGATGTCGTCTTTGGGTAGTAGACAACATTAAAATAAACGCCATCTATAGCGTTTATTTTAAAAACTTGTCCGTTTTACTTTATTTGTGGGTGCCATCATTGCTTTCTCATCCACACGGTTATTCTTTTTTTCCCTTTGTTGTCGATGGAAGTTGTTGTCATTTTCAACGCACCATAATGCAGCATTTCAAAAACAACAAAATAGCTTTCTACGGGTACACCGGATTTTTGAAAGGTATTGTCGCCGACATACTCGAGGTTTATTCCAAACGGCTCGTTCTTTACCCATAATTGGTGGTCTTTTATGAGCAGTTCCTTGCTGTTGCTGACATTTTTCTCATCGATATACACGCCGGCCAGCAGTCCCATAATGGGTGGATCAACTACCAATTTTTTGGACATACCGACATTGTACACCACTTTTTTGGCACCATTTTTCAAGTTTGTCACTTCCAATATCCGTCTTTTGGCAGTGGGAGAGGACGAACCGCTGTCCTTTGCCAACCAAGGGTCGCCGGTGAAATACAGTTGGGTCACCAATGGCTGATAACCCGCCGCTGTAATCATGAGGTGAAAATGGGCTGGCCGAAAATTTTCTCCATTGCCATAAGGTACCGGTAAAATACTTTTGAAAGAATAATTGCCTTGGTTGTCGGAGTAGGTGGTGCCACGATACCTGAAATTGGCCGATTCGTTGTCATAAACCCCATTGCCATCACAATGCCACAACTCTATTTTGGCATTTTTATAGGGTGTGGTGCAATCATTGTGCAGTATTTTGCCCGACAACTCGATTGGGTTGCCCTTTTCACCTTTGATTACCAAGTTCTTCCGAACTGGGCTATCGGGGCGGTAAAATGGACCCAGCACATCGGTCGTCGTTTCGCAATCGCCCACATAATTTTTGCCATTGAAGCCGATAAAGCCACTAGCACTAATAGCAATTGCTGACAAGGCCGTTGCTTTTAAAAAATCTCTTCTTTCCATTTTATTTGATTGTTAATGCTAAAATGTAAGTGATAAATGGCGCGGGGTCAAATTATAACATTGCCCAGCAGTAATTCCCCAATGATAGGGTGCTTGAAGGGGAACCCTGCGAATTTGACAAAAGGAGGAACCGAATACCACAACGGGCTTGCCTTTTGTCCTTATATGAAACAAAACTATGGGATAGGCTAACACGAAAATTTAAAAAAGGACGAAGGGGGGTAAATATTGATCAAGGCCCAAAATTGGTGGCTGGCTCAGGCGCAAATATTTTGGATGAAAAATCCACTGCGACAAATAGGAAGAGGCCCAAGCCTAGGGTTTTGAGATAATTGCGTCCTCTTTTCATGATTTTAGAAAACGTAAAGGTTAAAAATTTATTTATGAAAATTGACTGTCATTTAAATTTTGAGACGAGGTTCATTGATGGATTATTTACCTGTCAAGCCTTTCAATTGGCTTATTTTCCAAGTACCATTTTCTTTAACCATTGTCCTTTCACCACTACCCGCAATACTCATTGTTTTTCCATCTGCTTTGCTTGTCCCTGTAATGGTAAAGGTATCTTTTACCACTACTTTGGTGTCAGATAATCGTGTAGTGTTGGAGTGGGCCAGGGTCATCTTTTGCATCATCGTACTGCTAAAACCCTGGCTAAAGTCTTCCTCAATCGCTTTTGTACCCATTACTACCCCGCCATCTGGATAAAAACGCTTTGCATCAGCCGTGAATAGAGCAGTAATGGCTTTTGCATCTGCTTTATTGTAAATGTCTGTAATGTTTTTGGTGAATTGGGTCATTTCCTGCTCGAGTGCGGCTGGGGCAGGGGTAGTAGGAACTGGGTACAGGAGATTCATCACCAGTATCTTCCAAGTGCCATTTTCTTTGATGCACGTATTTTCATAACTGCCCGAAAAATTGACAGCTTTTCCATCGGCTTTGCTTGTCCCAGTGACGGTATAAGTACCTGTCCCCACTATTTTTCCATTGGGCAAGGAAATTGCCGGGCCGACCTTGATTTCACTTTTCACTGCAGCCCCCTTGAAGGTTTGGGTATAGTTTTGTTCAATGGTCGCTGCCCCTTTGACGGTGCTGCCATCTAGGTCAATTTGCACAGCATCAGTGGCAAACATCACTGTTAGTGCGGTAGCGTTTCCTTTGTTGTACGTTTCTTGAAAAGCTTTGGTGAAATCGGCCAATTCTTTTTCGGCGGTTTGGGCTGCCAAATTAAGTGTGATAGTACTGAGTAAAAAAGCAATTAAAAATAATTGCAGACGGATTTGAGTTTTCATGGTAATTGGTTTTTAAAGAATGAATAATTTTTGACAAAAAGTGACTATAAAGTGTAAATGAATGTAATTTATTGGACTTAATTTGGCCGCATTTTGTGGTTGAACCAAGCTGTTTTACTGCCAATTATCTCGGCTCCGATTGCCACTAGGTTCGGCGTTACTGCCATTTCTGCTGGGTGGAGTTTCCCTTGGCTCGGCCTTTTGTACCCGGATGGTGCTGCCATTTAGGATGCTGTAATTGAGCTTTTCTATGGCGGTCAAGGCTTCTTCCTCATTGGGCACTACCACAAAGGCGCATCCCTGGGATTTACCAGTCAATGGATCAGAAATCAAACG
>JBBQXF010000122.1:0-14074 GCA_038209965.1 Cytophagales bacterium
CTCCAAGGCTTCGGCCACCAAAAACGGCGTGGCCGTGGCAAAGAAGATGAAATAGTGGGTGGTGAGCACGGCCAGCATCAGCAAGATTTTGGGCACATTGATCGGTAGGCCCGTGGCAAGCCGCCAAACTTGCCGGCCCAGAAAAAGCACCAAAAAACCCAGAAAAAGGCCCCAAGTAATCTCGGTAATGCCTTCGGGCAGGGAGGGGAACTGGGCTTGCAGTTCACGGTAGATCACGATCGGCCCTTTGATGTCGGTGTAGTCGTTGAAAAAACAGGCAAACATTCCACTGTAAAAAGTGCCGTAGTCGAGCCAATTGTCCAAATCTTCGGTGTCGCGGTTGATGCCTTTGTAGGCCCGGAGAAAGCCGTAATGCTGGCGGATGATGTGGTAGCTGCCAAAGAGCGAAGCGCCCACGATCAGCTCGCTCTCCCAGCCCATGCCCGTGAACACAAAACCCGCCAAAATGAAACCGAGCAAACCCCAAGTGTGGAGGATTTTGCGTTTGGCAAATTCAGCCTTGTCCAAGTGGGTGCGGGCGAATGTCTGGAAAATATGGGGGTGGTCAAACAGCGCGGTAAAGAAAAAGTAGGTGATCAGGATCGAATCGCCGTGCAGGATAAAATCAAAATGATGAGCGACCCGGTAAAGCCCAAAAAAAGCCAACGTAAACACGCAGCTCCCAATAAAAAAGAAAAGATCATAGCGTGGGCCGACTATCCACCGAAATTGAAAACTTTGGGCTTTAATCATGAAAAAAACTTTGGTCAAAGATAGGGGAAGTTTGCCTTTTTATGGGGCGGGGCCAGAAAAAAGTCGGGCAGGTACCTGAGTGGGCACTGGCCAACAATAAAGCCGTGCCGCCAGAACAACTGGCGACACGGCTTTGACCAATTCATCACTACGTGCGGGACACCAGCCTATTTCACATGCCCGCTTGCAGCTTTTGCCTTGAACTAGGCTTTGGCTGGTTTCACAACAATTTTTTCTACCGGCTTGGCCTCGTTGACTTGGTTCATTTGGGCAATATCCTTCTCTTTGAGCGTATCCACTACAATGGCCGACGCGATGTAGATCGAGGAGTAAGTACCGAAAATGAGACCGAGTACCATGGCAAACGAGAAGCCCCGCAGTGCTTCGCCACCCGCCAAGAACAGGATGAACACCACGACAAACGTAGTGAACGCAGTGATGATAGTCCGGCTGAAAGTGCTGTTGATGGCGTTGTTCATCGTGGCAACGATATTGCCTTCGTGTTTCTCGGTCAGGTACTCCCGCACCCGGTCAAACACGACCACGGTATCATTGATCGAGTAACCGATGATGGTCAAGATGGCCGCCACATAGACTTGGTCGATCTCGACCGAGAAGCCCAGTGCACGGGCAATGGCCGTGCTGGCGATCACAATCAGCACGTCGTGGGCCAAGGCCAACACCGCACCCAAGCTGAACTGCCACTTGCGGAACCGGAGCCAGATGTAAGCAAAAATGGCAGCGAGCGAGGCCAAGATGGCTTCGAGGGCCGAATCACGGATGTCGTTGGCCACGGTAGCCCCTACTTTGGACGAGCTGAGGATCTGCGGCTTTTGGGCACTGTACTTTTGTAAACCAGTTTCCAAAGCTGCCTGCACCTTGGCGTCGGCTTGATCCGAATCATCACCGATCAAGTAGCTCGTGGTTACTTTTACCTTGTTGTCGCCGTCATAGCTCTTCACCTCCGTACCCACATTGTTGAAATCATCCACCAAGTCGGCGCGGATGGCCGAGGCCACTACCGGCCCGTTAAACTCCACGATGTAAGTCCGGCCACCTTTAAAGTCGGTGCCAAGGTTTAAACCCTGAATGGCGGCCAAGCCCAAACCGACCACAATGACAATACCCGAGAAAGCGTAGGCCAATTTGCGCTTACCGATAAAATCAACCCCACTGACATTGAGCATATTGAGCGTAGCCGGGATGGAAAACGACAACTTGCTATCGTCACCTTTGCGGGCCGTCAATGCCATGATGAGCACCCGTGATACAAACACGGCAGTGAAGAACGAACAGAAAATACCGATCATCAATGTAATGGCGAAACCCTTGATCGGGCCGGTGCCGAAAGTATAAAGGAAGAATGCCGTGAGGAGCGTGGTCAAGTTGGAGTCAAAAATGGTCCAGAATGCCTTGGTATAACCTTCGTCAATGGCGGCGAGCAGTTTCTTGCCACCGCGCATTTCTTCGCGGATCCGCTCAAAGATAAGTACGTTGGCATCCACGGCCATCCCGATGGTGAGCACTATGCCCGCAATACCGGGGAGGGTGAGGGCGGCTTCCAAGTTGGCCAAGATCCCAATGATGAAAAAGATGTTGAACAACAGCGCACCATTGGCCACTAGCCCACTCATGGCGTAGTAAACCGACATGAACAACACCACTATGACAAAACCGATGGTGATAGACCGCAAACCTTGATTGATCGACTCTTGGCCCAGTGATGGACCCACGACGGCCTCTTCCACTATTCGGGTTGGTGCGGGCAACTTGCCCACTTTCAAGATATTGGCCAAATCTTTGGCTTCTTCAATGGTGAAATTGCCGGAGATGGATGAACTTCCCCCCGCGATTTCCGACTGCACCACTGGGGCCGAATACACGTAGCCGTCGAGCACGATGGCGATTTGGCGCTTGAGGTTGCCAGCCGTCATTTTTTTCCAGATCCGGCTGCCTTCGGCGTTCATGGTCATCTGCACATCGGGGTTGCCGCGCTCGTCAATGCCTTGGCTGGCGTTGGAAATCACTTCACCCGTGAGTGGGGCCTTGGCATTTTTGGGCTTTTTGATGGCATTGAGTTGGTACAAGCTGTTTTTCTCGTCCATTGCCTTCACATCCCACATAAACTGGAAGTTGGGGGGGAACTGGGCCTTCACTCCTGGGTCATTGATCAGACTGTTGATCAGCGCGGTATCTTGGGCTTGGTAAGCCAGCATCCCACTTTGGGGGTCAGCAGCCAAGCGGGTCAGCAGGGGCGAATATTGGCTTTCCATGGCCTTTTGCAACGAATCAGCGGTTTTTTTGCGCTGGGCAGCCGTGTCCAATTTGGGGCCTTTGGCAATGGCCACGCTGTCGGTCTTGGTGCTGTCATTGGCAAACAGATCGTCATTGGCCGAGGGGGTGGCGATACTCGAGGTATCGGCGGGGGTGCCCGATTTTACTCTTTGCTTGCGCACTATGTAATCATTGGCCGCTTGCAAATAGGGGCCATACTCGTTGCCCTGCCACACTTCGAAAAACTCCAACTTGGCCGTGCCCTGCAGCAACTTGCGCACCCGGGCGGGATTGTCCACCCCTGGCAGCTCCACTTGGATGCGGCCGGTGCCCGGGATCCGCTGCACGTTGGGGTTGGTCACGCCAAATTTATCAATCCGGGTTTTGATGATGTTGTAAGAACGGTCAATCGCCCCTTCCACTTCTTGGGTGATGATGCGCTTGATGTCGGTTTCAGGTGTTTTGAAATCGATGTTGCCAGTGGTGGACGCATTGGCAAAAATGCTGGAAAGTTTCCCCGTCCCGGCCAAGGCTTCATATTCGCTGAAAAATAGTTCAGTGAATGACGACTGGCTGCTCACCACTTTTTTTTGGGTAGCGGCCAACGCTTGGCGAAAAATGGGGTCTCCACTTTTTTCGCCCGCCATTGCCGTGATGATTTCCACCGGCGACACTTCCAGCACCACGTGCATTCCGCCTTGTAAGTCAAGGCCAAGGTGCAATTCAAATTCTTTGACTTCTTTCAAAGTGAAACTGGTGATGCCCAAGTCGTAAACGGGCTTGTTCCACAGTGAATCATAATATTTTTGACGTTTGTCGTAGTCAATTTTGCCTGACTTGTCACGGGCATACGCCTCAGCTTTTCCTTTGATGTTGTTCGAAACAATGGAGAAAGACAGGTAAAAGATGCACAAAACGGTGATGATCACCGTCAACGCCACAACGAATCCTCGGTTACGCATATTTTTTTATATTTGGGTAAAGAAAAATGAACAGAAATAAGACTGCAACGCCTTGGGGTTGCATTGGAATCGACAAAACAGCCGAACTGGTAATTGAGGGTTGGCAGAAACTGGTTCTGGATCAGTTTAACTAGGGCGCATTGGGCACTATGGCCGTATGGAAGAGAATGGCCAAAAATGGCGAAGAGAACAGGGTGTTCCCGGTCCGGATGGGGATGGTAAGTGGCACCAACACGATTTGGACAGCGGTCGGGGGCACAAAACTGGCCTTGGCAATATCCAAGTGCAGGCCCGCATTGGTAACAGCGTGAAAAGGAGCCGTTTCGGAAACAACTTCCTGATCCGCTTCCGGGGAATCACTGGGCCCCGCTTCGCCCACTTGCGTTCCCTGAGCATAGCAGCCCGCCAACTTAATGGCAGGGTAGGCATAGGCTGGAGCCAACACCGCGTTGACCACCAACAGCAGGAAGAAGAGGCTAAAGAAGCGTGATATGGACCGGCGTTGTTTCATATTGGGCAAGGCCCATTTATCAATTGCGTTCGCAAAAGTAGGGCATTTCCCCAAAAATTTATTTTTCGCCGCCATTATATTTTGACCGACGGCTTATTTGGCCCGTTTATTTCCCCAAAATCAAAAAAGTACTGGCTTAATATGCAATTTTTTAGCCTGATTTTCAATATTCTACCCTTTTGCGCCAACCAATATTGATTGGCGCAAAAAGGCCCGGCAAAAACGTTCAACCATTTTATGCCGATTAAAGGATCGGGGCCATTTGTGGCAGTTCAACCCTAAAAGTCAGTAGCGGCCCGTTTGAGGTTCAGTTTTTTGATCCAGATATTGCGGTAGAACACCTCATGGCCTTCGGCTTGGAGTTTCAGCCCTTCGGGTGTATCGGTGATGCCCTTGCCGCCACCGTTGCCGCCATCCACCCCCGAGTTTGGCCCGCCCCACACTTGGTCAATGCGCTGGTTGGTGTGGACTTTTACGCCGTTAAAATATACCGTGACCAGCGCTTTTTCCACCAGCTTGCCCGCTTTGAACCGGGCCGCCCGAAACACGATGTCATAGGCGTTCCATTGGCCCAAACCCTTGTACACCGAATAAGGGGCCGCCACCTGGTTGATCACCGCGCCCATCCCGTGGTTGGTGGAGTCGCCGTCGAGCACTTGGATTTCGTAGCGGTTTTGGAGGTACACCCCGCTGTTCCCCCCCGGGTTGGCGATCAGGAACTCCACGTGGAGCCGGGCATCCCCGTATTTGTTTTTCGTCACCAAATCGGCGGCGCCATATTTGCCCCCGGCCGCCGCCGGATCATTGCTGTTCATGGCCGTGCCCGGGCCGGCGGGATCTTTGACAATCTCCCACTTGAGGGGCAGACTGGCTCTCAGGCCCGGGCCGGCCCAATAGGTCCAGTTTTGATCCAGCAGTTGGCGCGAGCCGTCAAACAGGGTTTCCGCGCCTTTGGGGGCCGAAGTGCCCACGCCCACTTGGGCCAGCCCTGCCCACGGGCGGCCCGCTAGCAATAAAAACAGGCACGCAATGGCCGGGACAATAAAATCAGTGTTCTTTTTCATGGTTTGGAGTTGGTAAAGGCTTGTTTGGTGCTGATCAATTTGATCCCTCTTTTTTCAATGAGTTTGCGGACGGCCGGGCTGGTAAACGCTTTGGTCACTCCATCCCGGTCGAAAGCGACCCGCTCGTAGCCCACGTGGCCCACCCCCAGCATATCGCCTTCGTTATGGCCGGGGTGCTCGATCAAGTAGTGGGTGCCAGCGGGCAGCTCGGCCAGAATTTTCAATAAATCTGCCTCTTTTTGTTGGGGCGATTTGTCGGCTCCACCAAACCCTTTTATGGGCGTGGCGTTGGGCGGCATTTCCAACGGCAACTGATACTCGGCCGCCAACCGGTCGACCAGCGCCTTGATTTCGGGACTGGCCCGGTTGCAGCCCATGTGTGCGCTCAGGTGACTGGCCTGCGGGAGGTGCTTTTTCACCAGCTCGATTTGAGCACGCAACTCCGCTTCCACCTCGGCCAAGTTGAGTTGGTGCTTGCGCAAATAGTCGCTGTGGGGCAGGTTTTGGTTTTCCCACACAAACTGCGGAAAATAGCCATCGGCATCAACCACGCTGGGCGCAGGGGTCAGGGGCCGCCAGCGCAGGTTTTCCCATTCGCTGGTCAGCACCAAGTGAATGCCCACATCGTAGCCTGGGTGGGCCTTGAGCAGCTTTACGGCTTCGGGAAACCACGGCGTGGGGGCCATGATCTCCACCGACTGGCCAATGCCCTTGGTGAACACTTCGATGCAGGCCTGATTGGCCGTGTGGCAAAAGCCAATATCATCCGACCGGACAATGAGCCGGATCTCGGGTTGGGTTTCTTGGGCCAGTACCGGGGCCAGCCCGCACCAGACAAAACACAGCGCAATGAGCAATCGCATCCTAACTTTTGGGGTTGAGTGGCCTTCAATACGGAAATGTAGGACTTATTATTTAACTTTGATAAAAATACGGTTCATGGTCATCACCGAAAATTTTTTGGAAAACATTATCCAGCAACTTGAGGGAAAAGCGCTGGTTCGTGTGCCCGCTTCTGAGGCGGAATATCTCTCAATGGCTGATCATTTTCCCCATAAAATTGAATATCACGCCTCCGAAATTATTGCAATGGGATTATCCACACCTTGGCACGAAGCACTGGTTTCCAATCTTATTTGGTTACTACAAAACATTTTTGTGAATGACAACGAAATCCTCATCCTATCCAGCAACACTGGCATCCACGTTCCCCGGTTCGAGGGTGGCTATTATATGCCCGATGTGGTGGTGGTCAAGGGCGGGCTAAAATTCAAGGACGGCTCCAACTGTATCATTACCAACCCCTACCTGATCGTGGAAGTGCTCTCGCCTACCACCACTGTCTATGATTTTGCCGAAAAGCTGGTCGAATACAAGAAGATGCCCGGTTTGGAGCAAATTCTTTTTGTGAGCCAACACGAAATGTCGGTCATGAGCTTTATCCGCACCGACCAGCCCAACACTTGGCTCAACCAAGATTTTGGGGGGCCTGACGATTTGCTCCCATTGCTCGGCGCCGAAGCCTCGCTCAAGGACGTGTACCGAAAAATCCAGTTTGGCAAAGCGGGCCAATAGTCGCCGATCTCTCAGGCTATCTTTCAGCCGATCCCTCAAACATTTTCAGGCGACCCTTCAGGCGACCCCACTTATTTTTATGATCGGGATACCTCCCCCATCTTCCATGACTTCTCCCGTTCCCCACGATCCTTACAGCGCGCTTCGGGTGGGCGAGTTTCGTTTATTTTTGGCCATGCGCTTGAGCATGACTTTGGCCATCCAGATCCAATCGGTGGTGGTGGGCTGGCAAGTATATCAGCTCACGCAAGATCCCCTCTCGCTGGGTTTGGTGGGGCTAGTGGAAGCTGTGCCCTCCATCGGGGTCACGCTCTTTGCCGGGCACTTGGCCGATGTCTATAATCGGCGCACCATCATTTTGACCACCATTACCGTATTTTTGTTCAGTTCGTTGGCCTTGGCCGCCACTTCGCTCGAGAGCTATCACGTGCTCACCGGCCAGTGGGCTGTGCCCAAGCTCGTCCCCATTTATGCGGCCATTTTTGTCACTGGTTTGGCCCGGGGATTTTTGGCCCCCACCAATTTTGCCTTCATGTCCCAGTTGATCGATAAATCCCGGTTTGCCAACGCCGTCACTTGGAACAGCACCATTTGGCAAGTGGGCATGGTCGGTGGCCCGGCGGCCGCTGGCCTGATCTACGGTGGCTTTGGCTTGCAATCGGCCTATGGAGTGCAGTGCAGTTTGGTCGTCTTGGCTCTTCTGGCGGGGCTGAACATTGCGGCCAAGCCCGTTTCGCCAGTGCCGGCCGGCGAGCATATCTGGTTCCGGTTGGCCGAAGGGCTGCGCTTTGTTTTTGGCCACCAAATCATTTTGGCCACCATTTCGCTCGATTTGTTCGCGGTTTTGTTTGGTGGGGCCACAGCACTCTTGCCCATTTTTGCTTCTGATATCCTCAAAACTGGCCCCGAAGGATTGGGGCTGCTGCGCTCGGCCCCGGCCGTTGGTTCGGTGCTGATGATGATCTGGCTGGCCTACCACCCGATCCAGCGCCGCACCGGGCAAGTGCTGCTCTGGGCCGTGGCCGGTTTTGGGGCAGCCACCGTGGGTTTTGCCCTTTCCACCCACCTCTGGCTCTCCCTGTTCCTGTTGGCGCTCACGGGCCTGTTCGACAGCGTGAGCGTGGTGCTGCGTTCCACCCTGCTCCAGACCCTCACCCCCGACCAGATGAAAGGCCGCGTATCGGCCGTGAACGGGATTTTCGTCAGCTCCTCCAATGAAATCGGGGCTTTTGAATCTGGGGCCACGGCCCGGCTGCTGGGTCTGGTTCCCTCGGTTGTGTTTGGCGGGTGCATGTCGCTGTTGGTGGTCAGCATCACGGCGTGGCGGGCCAAAAAACTCCGGGGATTGGATACTTAGGGCCATTTTTTACCCATTAATTTCCCAAAATTGCTTTTTGGCCCTGACAAGCCTTTGGGCGGGGGATCAGATCAGGGACGGGGAATTTGAAAACTGGGGAGTTGCCCCGCAAAAAACAATGTGGACGATCTTGAGCCAAAGTCGATCCGAACGCTAACGAAACCGGCAAAATTGAAAACCTAGTGTCCTCCTGAGTGTTCAATTATTTTATATCAATTTTTTAAACAACACAACAATTTTACAGAGGGATTTCGTGGAGGTTTTTCCAACTCAACAATTGTGCAGCACTTCGTTTCTGCACTTCATCACCGCCGTAAACCAAATAGCTTTCGGTGGGCAATGCGCCCGATAAGGCCTGAAAATACTTTAAACCATCAAAAAAATGGTTGCCAATGGTTCGGCTCGATTTGATCTCGATGGACAAAAGCTGGCCGCCTTGCTCGATCAAAAGATCAATTTCATGAGTGCCCGAAACGTTCCAAAAGTAGTTTTTGGCGGGCAAATTTTGGTTGATTTGATTTTTAAGGACTTCGTTAATGATAAAGTTTTCAAACAATGCCCCTTTCGCAAAATGACGGTTGAGGTCTTCCACGCCGCGAAGATTGAGCAATGCGCAGGCCAACCCGGTGTCGTAGAAATATAGCTTCGGAGTTTTGACGATGCGTTTGTTGAAATTCTTGTGATAAGGACGGAGTGTATAAACGATAAAACTAGTTTCTAATACGCTGATCCATTTGCTGACAGTTTTATAAGAAATACCAATCAAATCACCGATTTCTGAAAAATTAACCAGTTGACCGATGCGGCCCGCTAAAATTTCAAGAAATTGGCGAAAAGCTCCCAAATCGCCAACATTCAAAATCTGCCGGACATCACGCTCTACATACGTCCTAAGATAGTCTTGCAGCCAATTTGATGGGTTGAGATCCCAATCATAAATACGGGGATAAAAGCCCTTGATGATATAGTCTTCGTAGCTTGGCATCGCAAATTTGGTCTGACGAATTTCATCCACCGAAAACGGCAACAAGTTGAAAATAGCCACCCGGCCAGCCAAACTTTGGGCGGTGCTGCCCATGAGCCAAAGGTTTTGGGAACCCGAAATGATGTACTGCCCCGCTATTTTTTCCCGGTCGGTAATCACTTGAATGTAGGAAAGCAAGTCGGGGGCATACTGCACTTCATCAACGATGGCTCTTTTACCAGCATTTAGCAGAAAACCTTTGGGGTCGGACAGGGCAAATTTCCGCAGCTCAATGTCTTCCAAATTGAGATACGCATGATCAGGAAAAAGCTGCTGAATCAGCGTGGATTTGCCGCTTTGCCGGGGGCCCATTACAGCTATAACCGGCATCTTTTCCGCCGCAAGGCTGATTTTTGAACCTAATATTCTGGTTATCATTACTTTGCAAATTAGAAATTGAACTTCTAATTTGCAAATATAAGACAAGTTGGCTCTGTTCATACTTCTTACCTTCCTTTCAAATCAAAAAGGAAACTTAATGCTTGCCCAAATAAAATCACGGGGAATTTTGAAAAAAGGGGAATTACCTTGCCAAATTTGCCCAGAACTATGATCCGGGCCAAAGCCGGATCTAGATTGCCGGGCACGCTGGGCAAATGGTGGGCAGCATCACCCTAGCCACCCGCCCACCCACCGAGGCCCAATTGCGGTGGTTCATCCCGGATCCTGCCTGCCGGGGCATTGGGCTGGGGCGCCAGCTCATAGACGCAGCCCTAGAATTCTGCCGCGAAAAGTGCTTCCAGCGCGTATTCCTCTACACCATCATCGAACTGTTGCCCGCCGGCCACTTGTACCAGTCGGCGGGCTTAGGGCTGGCTGGTAGATTGCACAGGGAATGGGGCCGGCCAGCGGAAGAAGTGTGCTATGAACGAGGGCTGGTGAAACTCGACACTTAACCCTAAACGTTCCGCAACCATTTGATTAAAAAATATCCATTTTGCCAAATCTATAACTCCCAAAATCATTTTGGGCGAGATCTGGACCCATTAAACCTTTGTGCTCTTGGCGTGTCTCACCTCCAGAAAACGTCAAAAAACATGACTGCCGAAGCACGCAAGATCCAACACCTGTACCACCGGGCCGGGTTTGGGCCAGAAATAGCCAATTTTGCTGATCAGAAAAAACCATTGGCCGATCACCGTCGCCGGCTCTTTGCCGATAGCCAAGCCAAGCCCGAACGCCTCAGCGTGGTGAGCGAGAATGACCTCAGGGCGGCCGCCGTCCTGAAGATGGCCGCCCTCGGCGATGAAGAGGACAAGAAGGAGATGGTCAAGGACATCGTGCGCCGGGGCCGCGAGCTAAACCTCCTCTGGCTGGATCAAATGGCTGGCACCAAAGCCGTATTGCGCGAAAAAATGACCCTTTTTTGGCATGGCCACTTTGCTTGCCGGGTGCTCAATGCCTTCTTTGTCCAAAACCAGAACAATACGCTCCGGTCGTTGGCCTTGGGCAAATTTGGTGATTTGCTGATGGCGGTGTCCAAAGATGCGGCCATGCTCAACTTTTTGAACAATAAACAAAACAAAAAAAATAGTCCCAACGAAAACTTTGCCCGTGAGGTCATGGAATTGTTCACGCTGGGGCGCGGCCACTACACCGAGCGCGATGTGAAAGAAGCCGCCCGGGCCTTTACGGGCTGGAACTTTGACCAAGAAGGCCAGTTTGTATTCCGCCGATTTCAACACGACGCGGGCGAAAAAACCTTCCGGGGCAAGACGGGCAATTTCACTGGTGAGGACGTACTGCAGATGATCCTCAACGACCGCCAAACGGCCCGCTTTATTACCCGTAAAATCTATCGCTACTTTGTCAATGAACAGGTGGATGAAGCGCTGGTGGAAGAATTGAGCAAAAGTTTTTATGAATCTGAGTATGACATCGGCCAATTGCTGGCGACCGTTTTTGCCGCCGACTGGTTCTATGACCCCAAAAACATGGGCTGCCAGATCAAAGCCCCAGTGACTTATCTGACCGGGCTGCGGCGGCAATTTGGGGCCACCCTGACCGACAAAGAACCGCTGTTGTTTGCCCAAAAACTACTCGGGCAGGTAGTGTTTTATCCGCCCAACGTTGCGGGGTGGCCCGGGGGCAAAAGCTGGATCGATAGCTCCACCATCGTGACGCGCACCCTGCTCCCGTCGGTACTGTTCCGCGATGCCGACCTGCCCATGGAGGCCAAGGACGACGGCGATGTGAACACCGAGTTTCTGGCTAGGAGCAATTTTAAGTTGATGAAGGCCAGTGCCAATTGGGCCGGGTTTGTCACCGCTTTTGGGGGCAAACCCGAAACCGAAACGGCCGCCGCCCTTGCCCATTTCCTGTTGCAGTGCGACTTGTCCAGCACCAATGCCCGGCTAGTGCTGCAAAACGCCGACCGGACTTCCAACGAGGCCCTCATCCGCAGCTTGGCGATCAACATTGCCAGCTTGCCCGAATACCAATTGTGCTAAACCTGATTTTCACCCATTCACCCTCAACGACCCCTGCCCATGATTTCGCGCCGGTCTTTTTTGCAACAATCTTCCCTCGCTGTGGCCGGTTCCTTGCTGGTGCCAGCTTTCCTCAAATCGCTGGAAGCCCAAGCCCTCGCCCCCGACGATAAGATTTTGGTCATTATCCAACTGTCGGGCGGCAACGATGGACTAAACACCGTGATCCCCTTTGCCGACGATCTGTATTACAAAGCTCGCCCCGGACTGGCCGTGGAGCCGGCCAAAGTGCTGCGCCTCAACGACCACCAGGGCCTGCACCCGGCGATGGAGCAACTCCAGTCGCTCTACAAAGATGGGTTGATGACTGTGTTCAACAGCGTGGGGTACCCCAACCCCGACCGCTCCCATTTTCGGAGCATGGACATCTGGCAAACGGCCAGCAATGCCGACGAATACAAGACCACCGGCTGGCTGGGCCGCTACTTGGATGCGTCCTGCACCCGCCAATGTCAACCTCATGAGGCCATTGAGGTGGACGACACCTTGAGCTTGGCCCTCAAAGGCGAACTGGTCAAGGGAATAGCCCTGCAAGATCCCAAAAAACTGTACGCCAATGTCCACAGCCCCATTTTTGAGAAAGTTGCCCAAGCCAAGCCCACCGAAGCCGCCCACGAAAACGTGGCCTATCTGTACAAGACCATTGCCGAAACCAGTTCGTCGGCCGATTACATCTACGAAAAATCCAAGATCCAAGCCTCCAAGGCCGCGTACCCGGCCAGCCAGTTGGCCAAACGGCTCAAAACCGTTGCGAGCTTGATCAACTCCGGGGTGGCCTCGCGGGTATATTACGTGTCCATGTCGGGCTTCGACACCCACGTTCGACAAGAAGCCCAGCAATCCCGGCTGCTGAAAGAGTATGCCGATGGGGTGGCAGCTTTCGTGCGCGATCTGCAACAGCAAAAGCGGATGGACCAAGTGATGATCCTCACTTTTTCGGAATTTGGCCGCCGGGTGGGCCAAAACGCCAGCAACGGCACCGATCACGGTACGGCCAACAATTTGCTGGTGATTAATGGCAAACTGCGCAAGCCGGGATTTTTCAACGCTGCCCCCAACTTGGCTGATCTGGACGACGGGGATCTCAAATTCCAGTTGGATTTCCGCAATCTCTATGCGACATTGCTGCGCAAGTGGCTCCAAGCCGATCCCGGCACTGTCCTGGGCCGCAACTTCGATCTGGTGGATTTTGTGTAGGCAGATTGGGCAGCCCGCCACAACTGGCCAGTCACTGGGCGGCAAAAGCGGCAACTTCCATTTTTCAGCCCACTGGCAAATGGAACCACAAAACCCCCAGATTTGAGCCTATTTTGTGGTCAGCAAGTGGGTGGAGGTGACATTTACCTCGCGCACTGGCTTCAGGCAGAATAAATAAATGATCCGTTTGCCCGAGGTCTTTTTCCGAGTTTCTTGGGAAAAGACCTCGGCTTTTTGCCAAACCGAGAACCATTTTACCGCGATCGTTGACTGCGAACAAAACTCCTTTCGCGGCATCCACAAATGCGCAACCCGTTTTAGCCAATCTCCGAAATATTTCAAAACCAAGAAAGTTTTGTATCATTTTTGACAATGGAGAAAGTGGTGTCCTGCCGTGCTTGTGGCTTTGGCCATCCACTTACCAAAACTACGTTGTCAATATGAAGCTATTTTTCCTTGCGGTCGGTCTTGCCCTCATTGCGCCGGTACTTTTGCGCGCCCAAAGTGCTTATGTGCCCGCCAACTCAGATTATTTCCACTTGGTGGAACGCTACGAGATCAAGCGCGGGAAATTTTCGGAGGGCCTGCACTTATCTTCGCGCCCACTGGCCCGCAAAGGGGTGGCCAATCTGGCCGACTCGGTGTTGGCTTCGGGAAGGGCACTTTCCCCGGTGGATCGGTTCAATATTTTTTACCTCCTCAACGACAATTCGGAGTGGGCCGACACCACCGACAACCGCAGCCGCCGGCCGATCTTCAAGACTTTTTATCAAACCAAGACCGATCTTTTTCGGGTCAGTACCAAGGATTTCGACTTGCACGTCAGTCCAGTGCTGCACCTCACGGCCGGCAATAGCAATGAGGATCG
>JBBQXF010000123.1:0-14035 GCA_038209965.1 Cytophagales bacterium
AAATGCTCAACTTCGTGGCCTATCCCCGGGCCGAATATGAACAGCCGATTTTCGCGACCGACATAGTGATTTTGGGTGACAAACTGCGGGTTTGTTACATTGATGCCATGCCATTGTTTCCCAACGAGGCGGAATACGATGCCCAATTTGTGGCCCCTTTCGCGCCCCTGCACGAACGGAGCTTGGCCCTGGCCCCGCGCTACGACCTGAAATTGGAATGGAGCAACCATTTCATCGGCCGGGCTGCCTGTCTGGCTACTGATCCGCCCGGTCCTGATCTGACGGCCTTTGCCGCGTTATGGCTCGGTTACTGGCAATTATATGGCCGTCTGGTGGCCCAAATGCAGCCCACCAGCCCCGAGCGGGCAACGGCAGTAGCCCAGTGGCACCACACTTACAACCACGAACACGCCGAAGTAGAGAGCCAGCGCAACCCGATTATGCACTATTTTGGCCGGGAAATGGGGGAGCGGTACGTTCGCGAGTTTCTATTCTCGGAAACTTTGGGCACCCAGCCAATAAAATAAAAGGGAGCCAGCAAGCAACCACCCAATGAACTAATCGGTTAAGTGTATAAAACCATTTTGTCATGCACCTACGCTTCCGTCCCTTTTTACTGCTCTTCCCTGGGCTGTTTTTTGCTTTGCTGGTGGCTTGCAGTTTGGACAAAAGCATCCCGATCAAACTGCCTGCCTACGAACGTCAGTTGTTTGTCGAGTGTTACTTGGAGCCGGGGCAACCCTACCGGCTTGCATTGCAGGAGAGCGTGGGCTTTTTCTCGTCACCTGAACTCCCGGCTGTATCAGGGGCCCGGGTGGTCATTACCCACCGGGGCGAGCAGATAGTGCTCCAAAACCGGATAGTGGTGGACAGTGCCCAGCGCCGGGCTTATAACTACGTGGCCAACCGCACCGTGCCCGCCAATTTTAGTAATAATTTCACCCTAGAGATCACTGACCAGCAGGGCCGGCGGCTCACTGGGCGCACCACTTTGTTGCGGCCGGTGGCGCTCTCGCTGGTCACGTGGGCCTTTCGCGAGCGCGACTCGGCAGCTTACCTTTTTTCCCGCTTCTGGGACAATGGGAACGAGGAAAACTATTACCGGTACGTTACCCACAAGGGCCGCGTCCAGCCGACCAGCCGGGAGCAAGACTTGGAACTGTCGGACAACTCGTTCAACGGTCAATTCATGGCCCTTTCTTCTAGTTACAATTACAAAACCGGCGATACCCTGACGGCCACCCTTTTCCACATTGAGAAGGCCTACTACGATTTTCTGGAATCGACCGAAGATGCTTACTTTGCCAATATCAGCCCGTTCAACCAGCCGTCGGCCATCCGGTCGAATGTGCAAGGCGGCATCGGGATTTTCACTGGGCTTACCTACGACCGAAGAACCGTCCTCATCCGTTGACCAAACCGGATTTCCATGACGGTTTAATATTTGCTCCGCAAATCAAAACGCCAAATATGGTTTGAGCTTGGCAATTTTGGCCGCATCGATCAGCTTGGTCTTGAGCAGATCTTCGGCGGTGGCATAAGGCCCGTGCTGCGCCCGATAGTTCACGATCACTTGGGCCAATTTATAGCCAATGTAAGTATGTACTTTCAGCGTGTTAACATCGGCAGTATTGATATTGAGGGTTTTAACCTCGGGAGTTGGGGCTAGAGTGACCATTTTTTGTAGCTCCGCCAATGTTTCGGGTGATAGGCCATAGATCTCTTGCAACTGCTCCAATTGATGGAAGCCGCCCAAACCGCTGCGGAATTTGACGATCCGGGCCGACAGCACTGAGCCGATCCCGCGCACGGTGGCCAGTTGGGCAGTATCGGCCAAATTAAGGTCAAATTTTTCGGCAACCACCCGTTTGGCTTCGTTTGAGTACCGGGGACGGGGATCGGCTACTGGATCCGCTGTTTTTCTGGTGGACTCGTCGCCCGCAAAAGCCGATTTCTCCCGTTCAAAGTTTTCGGGCAGATCGATAAAGGCAGTCAATCGCTGGTATTCGGCGGGCGGAAAGCCATAGATTTTTTGCAGATCGCGTTTGATCCGGAACTGGCCACCTTTGCTGCGGTACTTGACTATGCGCTCGGCCAGCCAAAGTTTGAGCCCCAAGGCCCGCCACTGATCAACGGTCAACAAGTTGGGGTTGAAACTTTTGAGGGCAATATTGGCGACTTCGCTCGGGATTGGCCCCCCATCGTTTGGGGCAAAGTTTCCACTGGCGACTGTTGACTGGGCCTCGGCCACTTTGATCTCGGCCAATGCCTGTGCCAGCATTGCCTGATCTTGTTTATAATCGGCCCCGGTGTAGCCGTTGGCCGGAAAACCATATTTGACAATCAGCGGGAGCAAGAGCGTAGCGACCAACAAACTACCGAGGATCAGGAAACCATTGACCTCTTGGGGGGAGAAGCCAAGCGTATTCTCGATCCATTGTTTGATTTTTTTGTCCATTTATGGCTTATTTTATATCGTTTCTGGATTATTGGTAAGTAAGAAGCCAGTTTGGGTGTTTTTTGGTAAACGAATTACCTTAAATTTCATCAAATATAAATTGGAAATGTGAAACCTCCCAACTTTAAAATGAACTCACCCAACGACGAAGCGGGAAAGAGGTGGTTTTTTCCCTTTAAACTTAAAAAAATTTAGTAAATTTACGAAGAACAAGCAGGGTAAGCGGCTCAAAAAATCGGTGCGCAAATTGCTAACTGCGGCCTAATTGCCACTTAACCAACAGGCTAAATTGGGCCGATCGGCGTTATGTACCAACAGGAAAAGTTCCAAGGATTTGCCCGACGGCTTGTTTTGATCATCATTGAGACCATGGCTTTGCCTCGTGGTTTTTTACGCACAATACACCCGCACTTTTCAACCATGCGACAGCTTACTTTACTTTTTCTGATGGCAATCGGCCGGTCAGTTTGGGGGCAAACGATCCCCGTTTATACTTTCTATGACTCCGTGCGGGTGAATGTGGGCGGGCGGGCATTGCCCGATCCATGGGCGGGCGGGCTAAACTCCGCCCAGTTTTCTACGGTGGATCTCAACGGCGACCGCCGCCCCGATCTAGTGGTGTTTGACCGCACCGCCAATGTGCTGCTCACTTTCATCAACACGGCCTCGGGCTACCAATCGGCCCCTGAATATGCGGCGCTTTTCCCCCCTGAACTTGAAAACTGGTGCCTGCTGGTCGACTACGATGGCGATGGGCGCAAGGACATTTTCACCCATGCCAATCTGGGGGTGCGGGTGTTCCGCAACGAAACCCCGGTGGGAGGGCAGCTCACCTTCCGTTTGGCCCGCCAATCCCTGCCCGTTCGCGGTTTGAGTGGTAACATCTTCAACCTCAGCATAGATGCCACCGATATCCCGGCCATTACCGATGTTGACGACGATGGGGATTTGGACATTCTCAACTTTATTCCGGCGGTTGGCAATTCGGTGGAATTCAACCGCAACGTGAGCCGTGAGCGTTTTGGCCATTCAGATAGCTTGATTTTTGAGCGGGCCACCGCCCGTTGGGGCAATTTTGACGAATGTGCCCAATGTAATGAGTTCAAGTTTGGGCCCAGCACCTGCCGCTCAGAAGCGGTAGAGCACGCCGGCTCCACCCTGCTGGCCTTGGATCTAAATGGTGACTCGATCAAAGACCTGCTGCTGGGCGATGTGAGTTGCAGCAACCTGATTGCCCTACAAAACGTGGGTACGGCCCGGGAAGCCAATTTCACCGGCTTCAACCCCGCGTTCCCTACTTCGCGCCCGGTGAACATTCCCGTGTTCCCGGCTGCCTACACTGAAGATGTGGATCAAGATGGGATCTTGGATCTGTTGGTCAGCCCCAATGCCGACCGCAATGACGGCCTGCAAATTGATTTTGTCAATTCGGCATGGTTCTACAAAAATACCGGCACCAATGCCCAGCCCGATTTTCAATTCCGCCAAACCAATTTTTTGCAAGACCGGATGATTGAAGTGGGCGAGGGCAGCAAGCCCGCTTTTGTCGATGTGGACGGGGACGGGGATTTGGACATGCTGGTGAGCACGGCGGGACAGCGGCGCAGTGCAGCCGAAGGTTTTCGGGCCCGGATCTACCTCTTTGACAATACCGGAACGTCGGCCAATCCCCAATTCAATTTGTTGAACGACAATTACTTGGATCTCAATGCGCTCAATGTACGCTTCGCCCGGATCAGCGTGGCCGACCTGAACAATGACCGGATGCCCGACCTGGTACTCAGCTACACGCCCAATGTCCCGCTGTCATCGCGGGGGCAACTGGCCTATGTGCTCAACACCGCTACCACCGGGCAGGGGCTGCGGGTCAACTTGGCCAATTTACAGCCATTGATGGTGGAAGGATTTGGCACTAACGATGAGGCGCTGTTCATCAATGTCGATGCCGACAACGATCTTGATCTGTTAGTGGGCAAAACGACCGGGGCTTTGCAATACCATGAGAACACGGGCAATTTGGCTTTTTCCCTGCGCAACCCACAAGCGGGCGGGATCGCGGGCGACTTGATCAGTTTGGGCCTTAGCTTAGCGGTGGCCGACCTCACCCGCGATGGCCAACCCGACCTGATCACGGGGGATCGGGGGGGCAATTTGCTGATCTACCCCAATTTTTTGCGAAATTTCGGGGGAAACTGGACTCCACAGCGCGATTTTGTGCTCAATCGGCTCACCAATCGGACCAATGCCTATGCTTTTGGCTATTTGGCGGGCGGAGTGTTGCCGGCCGTGTATCAAACCGACCTTGTGCTGGGTACTACGGCGGGCGGGCTGCGCTACCTCCGCTCCTCCGGGGTGATCACCGCCATTGGTGAGGACGGCTTGGCCAGCCAAGAAAATTATCAAGTTTATCCCAACCCGACAGCGGGCCAATTGCAGATCCGCGTTGGTCGCCCAGCCCAAGTGGAAGTGTTCTCCCTGATTGGGCAGCCCATTTGGGCCGGACGGGTAGTTGGTTCACAGCAACTTGATTTGTCAGGCTTGGCAAGTGGGATGTATGTCGTCCAGTTTACCCATACCAGCGGAAAAGTAGTGCGCAAAGTAACCGTTCAGCGCTGAAACCAAGCATGGAGCGTCGCGGGTTACGCTCATCATTGGAACTTTGATACTCGGTTTGGGTGGTTTTGCCGAAGCCGATCCATCGTTTCCTAAACAGTGGCTAAGCACGAATGCTTGCACGGAGCGGAAAAAAGCAGTTTACTCAGCTAGCAGATTGGGCGTTGCTGGCGAACTAACGAAGATTGGGGCAAACTGGCGGCCCAATCAACAGGAAGGGGGGGAAATGGCCCGTGATCCGGCCAGACCACAACCAATTTCACCCCCTTGCCAATCAGTAATCTTGCTGATTAGTTCACGTCTTTGTTGTCGGACAGTTTTTGGATCATCGCATCAATGCCCTTTTTGTTTTGTTCATCGGGCTTTTGTGTTAGGGCCAACTTGGCCATTTTCAGGGCAGTTTTGTAATCGCCAAGTGCGGAGTAGCCCCGTGTCAACCCAACGGTGGCCACGGGATCGTTGGGGTGTTTTTGGGCATTCAGCTTGAAAACTTCCAAGGCTTCTTTGGGCTTCTTTTCACCGAGCAATTGCCGCGCGTACTCGTGTATTTCCATCATTTGGCCCAGGGGTAATGCTTCTTTCATTGCGGCATCAGCTTCTGATTGCCGCCCCAGCTTGGCCAATACCGCAGCTTTGGTGGAGAATGTGCCAAATCTTTTCTCCCCAAAGTACGGCATAGAGATTGCGCCCTCGGCCCAAACGAGGGCTTCGTCCAAGTTGGCGTTGTGTTGGAGGCAATAATTGGCGGCCTGCTGCCAAGTGAGCGAACTAAAACCTTTGTCGCCCTTCAATTCTTCGCGCATGGAACTAATGACCCCGTTCACCACGTCCACCTCAATTTTGAAGGGAATCCGCCATTTTTCCCAAGCCAGCAGCACCGTTGCCGAGGTCTCGGTTTGATCAACGAATTCGTAACGCAAAAATTCTTGGCTAGTTTCAGCCTTCATTGGTTTGGTCGTGACGCGCAGCGCGTCCCTGGCGGGGTCATAATAATAGCTGCCCCAAGCTCGGTAATCTTTGGAAAAAATCACCGTCACTTCGCTTTCCGACAGCGCCATAAACAGGCCATACTTACCAGCCGGCAGGGTTTTGCCCCCGATTTTAACGTCTTCGCTCACGGTAAACACGGTATTTTCGTTGGCCCCAGCCCGCCACGGGGCGGCTTTGCTCGAGCCAAAACCCTGATCCACGAAGCCGAAGTGGGCCAAATCGGTGCCCCAAACCTTGCCTTCGCGGCCTTTGACGGCTGGCCGATCATAGTCAATGGAGATTTTGGTCAGCCCCACTTGTTCACTGACCGAAGCTTTTTTGCTCCCGCCCCCGTGAGGTTCGGTCAACTGGCCCCAAACTGAGTGGGTAATCATTGAAATGCCCAAGATAGCGACGGACAAAAAGAATTGCTTTTTCATTTGATGCGATACGTAAAAAGTAAACAGGAGGTAAAATTAGTGGACTGCCCAAGATTTGGCAGATTCAAACAAAAACAGGCCAAGCGATTACACCCTTGGCCTGTTAAAGAATCTTAACCGTGGTTGGCCACCAATAGGTTTGAGGTTCAAACTTAGCATTTTTTCGCTTCTTTTGCCCTATGAAGACCACCTGTATCGACTTCCGGCAAACTGGAAAGTTCTCTCCGCTTTTTAATCAGTATATTAGCCAACAGCCTGATTTGGCCCCGTTTTATGGCCTTTTTCCTCAGCCGGAAAACTTTTTAATCCAGATAGCCCAAAAGCAGGTTTTCACCACTTCCGCCCGCGAAACCTTGCACGGGGCACTTTGTCGCCAGTACGCCCATTTGCCCAACCCGCCCCAACTGGCGCTCGAGCTGCTGCTCCAGCCCAATACCTTTACCATTACTACGGGCCACCAGTTGAATGTTTTTACTGGCCCATTGTATTTTCACTACAAGATAATTACGGTAATCAATGCGGCCAAGCGCCTGCGCCGGCTTTACCCAGCTTATCATTTTATTCCGGTTTATTGGATGGCCAGTGAGGATCACGATGCGGAGGAAATCAGCTATTTTAATTTGTTTGGCAAAAAATACCAATGGAATGCTGACCAGAAAGGGGCGGTGGGCCGTTTTGTGCCCCACTCGCTGGCCGAAGTGATCCGGCAAACGCCGGAGATGGAAAGCCTCTTTGTGCGGGCCTACACTGAATGCGCCACCTTGACCGAAGCTACCCGGCTGATTGTAAATGAGTTATACGCTTCTGAAGGTTTGGTGGTCATTGATGGCGATGACCGGGAACTCAAGCGGGCCTTTGCCGGGGCCATGCGCGATGAATTGCTCCACCAGCCGAGTTTCCCGGCCATGAACGCGGCTTCGGCCCAGTTGGCCAGTCTGGGCCATGCAGCCCAAGTCCACCCCCGTGAAATCAACTTGTTTTACCTCCATGATCAATTGCGGGAGCGGATAATACGGGAACAAAAGGGGCTGGAACCGGCTACTTACCAAGTGCTGAACACCAAACTCCAATTTTCTGAGGCAGAACTACTGGCCGAACTGGCCCAGTGGCCCGAGCGGTTCAGTCCCAACGTGGTGCTCCGCCCAGTTTACCAAGAAATGATTTTGCCCAATTTGGCCTACACGGGCGGGCCCGGGGAATTGGCCTACTGGCTGCAGTTGAAGCCGGTGTTTGAACATTTTGCCGTCCCTTACCCCATTTTGTTGCCCCGCAATTGCGCGCTGGTGCTGGGCCCGCAGGTAAGTGAGCGCATGGCCCAGCTTGGGTTGAGTATCCCTGACTTGTTCAGCGATCTGGCCCACCTCAAACGCACCCTTACCGAACAGCGAACGGGCGAAGTGCTAGAATTAACGGCCGAAACACAAGATTTAAATGATTTATTTGATCAGATAAGTGCCAAGGCCGAAAAGGCGGATCATTCATTGGTGGGGCTGGTGGCAGCCGAGAAACAAAAAGCCCTTCGTAGCGCGGCCAAAATTGAGAAGCGTATCCGCAAAGCCCAAGAGCAAAAAGCCCAAGTCGAGATCAACCAATTAACGGCCCTACTGGAGCGGATTTTCCCAGGCGGTGGCCTGCAAGAGCGATCTGATAATTACCTCAATTTTGCCCTCAACAACAAGCATTTTCTCCGTGAAGTAATGGCCGTGCTCAATCCGTTCGACCTGCGCTTTTTTGTTCTCGAGAGCGAGTAGCCCTTGCCCAGCAATGTGGCAAACGCCCGGTAAAAAGGCGGGCCGGGCCGACTGGTTTCGGTAGGATGGTGAGTATACTTTAAAGGAGTCAAATAAAAAAAAGCCCAAACCCACGAACGGTGAAACGCTCACTGGTTTGGGATCGGGGACATTTTGCTGGCCCTTGACTTGAAAATCGGTCTATTTGGGGAACAACTTCGTCCGGATGGCCGTCACTCGCTCTTGGGTTTTGCCAGTTGCGTCGTCCTCATATTTATTGAGGGTTTGGCGGGCCGGGCCGCCCACGTCACCATAAATCCGGTCATCGGCCACATTGACGGGGCGAAGTTCGGCATTGTTGTGGCCATTGATCCCACAGCTAAAAAGCGACAGGAGGAGAAAGAGGCTGAACAGATTTATTAACTTTTTCATTGTATTGTCAATATTAAGGTCGGAAAGATTATCGCTGGATTCACTGTGCAAATTTAAAACGAGAAATTGAAATTCGGGCCAAAAACAGGTTTGAGGCCAAGATTAAAGTGGTTTTGGGATAAGAACAGGTTCTATTGATTGCAAGCCTGCCAGTGGATGTAGCAAACTTCCGTTGCATTGACCATTGCTCACGATTTCCCTGATTTTGGGGCAGGGGCGGTCAGTGGTACCCCAAATTTGGCACAGATGGGGCACTGCCCGGGTTGGTGGCCCCGGGCAGGGCAATATTGGCGGCCAAAGAAAATGATCTGGAGGTGGAGCTTGTTCCAAATGTTCTTGGGGAACAGTTTCTTCAAATCGGCTTCCGTCTGTTCCACATTTTTGCCGCTGGTCAGGCCCCAGCGCTGGGCCAAGCGGTGGATGTGGGTATCGACCGGGAAAGCGGCGTGGCCAAACCACTGCGACATCACCACCGAAGCGGTTTTGTGGCCCACGCAGGGCAAGCTTTCCAGGGCGGCAAAATCTTCGGGTACTTGGGCCTGGTACAGATTGATCAGAATGTGCGAGAGATTGTAAATGGCCTGCGACTTGCGCGGTGAGAGCCCACAGGGTTTGATAATCTCGCGGATTTCTGCCACGGTCAACTCCACCATTTCGTGCGGGGTGTGGGCGCGGGCAAACAACAGCGGCGTAATTTTGTTCACGCGTTCATCGGTACACTGGGCCGACAGCAGCACCGCGATCAAGAGCGTATAGGCATCAGAATGGGCCAGTGGGATGGGCGTTTCGGGGAACAGCCCCTCCAATATTTCGGTAATGGCCTTGGCTTTCTGTTTTTTGGTCATAGGATGGTCACATCTGGGTTGGCGACTTTGGCAAGCCGGCGGCGCAATTTAAAGCAAGCTGGCTGGTTGGCCACCGACTGGGGCACGATATTTTCGGTAAGACTTTTGAATACTAAAAAACATTCCCAATATTGTTTTTCAAAGATCCACCATATGACCACTCTTTTGCGCAAAATCGCTTGTTTGCCCTTGCTTTTACTGATTACCGCCTTTGGCCAAGAAGAGCCAAAATTGTCGAAGGTCAAATTGAACGACCATGTGTCGATCATGTTGCCCAAGGATTTTCGCGTTATGACCGACAGTGAAATTGCGGAGCGTTATTTTACTTACCGTAAACCAGTGGCGATGTACACCAACCCACTGGGCGAAGTGGACTTCGGCCTCAATGTCACGGCCACGCAATGGCAAGCCGATGACTTGGAGATCCTCAAAAGTTTCTATAAATCCAGCATCAATAAAATGTACACCGAGGTCAAGTTTGAGCGCGAGGCCCTCGAGACCATCAACGGCAAAAAGTTCATCATCTTCGAATTCTCGGCCGTGGTTAGGCCAGATCAAAAGGAATCCTTACAAATGAAATCCCGCTCCTCTTACACCCATATTCAGTACACCGTTCACAATGAAAAAGTGTACGTGTTTAATTTCACCAGTCCCTATTCCTTGCGCTCAAAGTGGAAATCCACGGCCGAGAACATGATGAAGACAATTAAGATTGGGGCAATCTGAGCCATTGTCATTTTTGGCCTTATCCTTGCTGATTGTACTTTGTGCACAGTTATTGATGTGTGTAACATTGTACACCCTGATATATTTCCAGCAAAAAGCGCAAAAATGACTAAACACTTACATAACCAGCAAGCGAAGCCGCTCCCCGGAGTGTCAGCAAAATCTTTTGTTTCATTGGCTATTTTATTGATTCTTATTTTGTCATCCATTGCCCGCAACACCAACTCTGCCACGGCCTATCCCCAGCATGTGCCGCACATTCAGTGGGCCGCTTTGGACAATGCCGCTGCCATTGCCGACCGGCAGGGCAAACCGTTGATGATCGAGGTCTACACCAATTGGTGCGGATGGTGCAAAAAAATGGAGGAAACTACTTTTTCCAATCCAGCCGTGATCCGATATGTAGGTGAAAATTTTGTGGCCCTGCGCATTGATGCCGAAAGTGACAAAAAAGTACTGTTTGAGGGGCGCGAAATGACTTGCCGTGAATTGGCCAATTCGGTACTCAAAATTAGCAATTATCCAAGTGTGGCCTACATCGAGAGAGGGCGAATATCAGTCATTCCCGGTTACCAAAAACCAGCCGAACTGCAAACTTTTTTGGCTGGGTTTCTGGCCAGTTCAAACCCTCGCTGATCATCGGGGAATCCCAAATTGGCGGGTCTCCACTGCACAATCGCGGCCGCATCGGCCAGTTGGACTCGGGTAGATTTGAGCTAGGATGTGATCGGAGTGAGCAATCACAAGAAATTGCCCTTTTGGTGGCCTAGACCACGAAAAGGGCAATTTTAACTTGGCAGTGCCAGCCAAGGGCCAATATCCCCCAACCTCAAAATAAGTGGTGGTTAATTGCGGATGATGACCTGACCGCCTTGCCCACCCCCCATGTTTTTGAACTGCTCTTTCATCGCCTCCCGAAATTCGGTGTCGTTCACTTTTTTGCCCGAGGTGGGCACTTTGATGTCATTCTTTTTCAGCGGCTTCAACTGGATTTCCAGCGGAATAATGGCAATTTCGCCATCGTTGATATCTATGGCCAGCACCAGCCCGGGCAACCCATGAAATCGGTCCGGGCCAGTCGGGACAAACACCGCGTCGGTGTACCACGCAGTAATGTTCTGGGGCCGGTTCCGTTCTTGGCCGGTCATGGTGGCTTTTTTGCAAGTGTAGCCCTTGATCTGCTTGGTTTCCTCACTGAATTTCCAAGGGAGTGCCCGCAGCGTGTCCGCAATCAGGTATTCCTTGCCCATTATCTCGCGCTGCTCGGTGCGGGCAGTATTGGCAAAGTTGAGGTGGGTCTTGCCTGCCCCGCCCATGCGCATCATCATGCCACCACCGCCACCACCACCGGCGGCGGCATCTTCCTCATCGTCCACGTAAGGTTGGTAGAGCGACTCATTGGCGGTGAAATACAACTCGTTTTTGACCGTCCTGAACTCGGGGATCTGGCTTTTCATGGCCTCGCGCTCCTTGGGCAGCATCTTGTGCATGTTGATCTTGGATTCATAAACGATGTGGCCCTCAGGCTGTTGAGCGGCAGCCCAGTGGGCCGCTAGCACTAATAAAAACGGACCGATTAAATTTTTCATAAATTAAAGCATACATTTAGGTGGAGGGATTGGCCACTTGGGGGCCCAGTTAGCTAATTGGGAAAACAGCCCCAACGCATTGATGGAAACAAAAGTAGGTTACCCAGCCCAAACCCTACGTTAAAGCAGCTAAACTTAGGGTTAACGTAGGTTAATGAAGGACGCGTGGGCCAACTAAAACCCGTTAATTTGTATCTATGTCCAGACAACGCAAACATATTTTACCGGTGGCCCTCATTGCCAGTAGCATAGTCATGTTGCTGGTACTTCAGGTTTTTTGGTTGCAAAAAAACTACCAGGAGAAAACCTATCTGCTGCGGCGCGAAGCTGACAACCTGTTCCGGGCCACCATTGGCGAGTTGCAAGATTCATTGCTCAAGCAGTCGATCCGGCCCTTGCGGAGTGAGGCCGAGGCCCTGCTGCCTTTGCCAGTAGTGCGGCAAAAGCTCTACTTTAGTGGTAAGCGGGACAAATCATCTGACAAGTACGGCACTGGCCCTGAACAACTTACGCTAATACCTGATTCACTCGTTGTCGCTCCCGATTCGCTCAATTCCATCGCCCAAGTGCAGGTGATCGTGGCCTCGGCCCATTCCAAAGACTCGCTGGACAAGGTGCTGCGGGTGCTGGCCGCCGATATGCAGCGCCGGACCGGGTTCAAGAGTTTTCTCATCCGGCTCAACAACGACTCGCTGCGCGTGCACACGATCCGGGCCAAGTTTCAAAAAGGACTGGACAGCGTGGGGATCTATCTCCCGTTCACGGTGCAGTATGCCACCCCGTCCCTGAAAGCCAAAGATCCTGGCTTTGTCGAGATGCAACAACCGGCCGAAGGCTTTATTGTGCCCCGGTTCATCCCACCATCACCCATTGGTGGCCACTTCGCCCTCTTCTCCAGCCCCTTGAAATATGTGCTCGGCAAGATGGTGCCCGAAATCCTGTTCTCCCTCCTCCTCACCCTGATCACTATGAGCGCGTTTTATGTGGTCTATCGCACCTTGCGCCAACAGCAGCGGTTGACCGACCTCAAAAATGAGTTTATCAGCAATGTGACCCACGAACTCAAAACCCCCGTGACCACCGTGGGCGTGGCCTTGGAAGCCTTGAGCAATTTCAACGGCTTGGCCAACCCCGAACTGACCCGCGAGTATTTGGCCATTTCCAAGCAAGAACTTCAACGATTGAGCTTGTTGGTGGATAAAATCATGAAAACGGCGGTGTTCGAGCAGAAGGGCATTGCCCTCCAAATAGAGCGCATCGAGTTCCGGCACTTGGCTGACCGGGTGCTGTCTTCCATGAAATTGCAGTTTGAGCGGGTGGGGGCCGAAGTGGAGTTTTGTGAAAGCGGCGATGATTTCTACCTCTGTGGCGACTTGGTGCATTTGACCAATGTATTTTATAATTTGCTGGAGAATGCCCTCAAATACACCGAGACAAATCCCAAAATAATCATTTCCTTAGAGGCGTTGACCGATCAACTGGTACTTTCCATTTGTGACAATGGCATTGGCATCCCGGCCGAATACCATTCCAAAATATTTGAAAAGTTCTTCCGGGTGCCATCCGGCGATGTGCACAATCACAAAGGGTACGGGCTGGGCCTTAGCTATGTGGCGGGGGTGGTCAAGCAACATGGGGGCCATATCGGAGTGGAGAGCCAACTGGGAAAAGGTAGTTGTTTTAAAGTACATTTGCCGCGAAACCAAAAAAGCAACCCAACCAAGTCTGCCAAGATTGCGCCAGTAGGTTTGACCCAACTATGAGCCGTCCCAAAATTTTGTATGTTGAAGATGAGCAGTTTCTCGGTAAAATCGTAAAAGATACCCTTGAGAGCCGGGGATTTGAGGTGCAAATGGCCACTGACGGTCAGTTGGCCCTTCAGGCTTTTGGGAGATTTGCGGCCGATATCTGTGTCCTCGACATTATGTTGCCCAAAATGGATGGCTACACCCTGGCCCAAGAAATCCGTAAGCTGAACGCCAGCGTGCCCATCCTGTTCCTAACGGCCAAAACCCAGACCGAGGATCTGCTCAAGGGTTTTGAACTGGGCGGGAACGACTACGTGCGCAAACCGTTCAGCATCGAAGAATTGATTGCCAGGATCAATAATCTGCTGCAATTGGCCGGGCAGAAGCCCAACCAAGGGCTAAATGGCGGCATTATGATCGGTAAGTATGAATTTGCCCCCCAACGTTACGAGTTGCGCGTGGGTGAATCGGTGCGCAAGCTATCC
>JBBQXF010000124.1:0-13869 GCA_038209965.1 Cytophagales bacterium
AGCCGGCCTAGGGGCATACTGGCTCGTCCACCCGCATACACAGACCGTGCTGGTGTATGTGCGCGACCCGGCCGGCGGCCAATACACCGTCGGGCGGCTCTTTGCCAAGGGCGACGCACTGTCCCCGGTGCAGTTTTCCGGGCTGCGCGTGGTGCTGGACGAAGCTTTTGAAGATTGATCATGCCCCAGCCCCTCGTCTCGGTCATAGTACCCAACTACCGCCACGCGCCCTACCTCCGGCAGCGGATTGACAGTATTTTGGTTCAAACCTGCCAAGATTTTGAGCTAATCTTACTTGATGACTGTTCGCCCGACCACAGCCGGGAAATTTTGGAGCAGTACAGGGGCCATCCGCGCGTAGCCCACATCGTCTATAACCCAACCAACAGCGGCAGCGCGTTCAAGCAATGGAACAAAGGAATGGCCCTGGCCCAAGGCCGCTACGTGTGGATCGCCGAGAGCGACGACTGGTGTGAGCCCACCCTGCTGGCCACGCTGGTGGGCAAGCTGGAGCAGCATCCCACAGCGGCCTTGGCTTTTTGCCAATCCCACATTGCCGATGACCAAGGGCAGACACAAGGGACTTATGCGCGCACTTATTCACCCGATAGTTTTGAAGATTTAACGGTTTGGGGGGCCGATTTTGTGATGCCCGGCCCCCAGTTTATTGCCGATTGGCTGCGGAAGTTCAATTTTATCCCCAACGCCAGTGCCGTGCTGTTCCGCCAGGGTTTTTACCTGCGCACGGACGGGGCGGTTGAAAGCTTGAAACTGACCGGTGATTGGCTGCTCTGGATGGCCATTGCCCACCAAGGGCCCGTGTGCTTTGCCGTTGCCCCGCTCAACTACCACCGGACCCACGGGCAAACGGTGCGGGCTGGTTTTACCGCCCTTTTCCAGCAAGAATACCCACAAGTATTGGCGTGGCTGCGCGACCACCTGCCCGCAGTTTTTGCCCTGAACTGGCGCGATCACCTGCACCGGATCGTAGCGCAGGCCCTCAATGGTGATGCTCCGTTTGGTCAGGCTTGGCAACAGGCCCAGGCCATCCAACCCACTTCGGGGTGGCAATTGGCAAAAATATTGCTCCATCGGGCGGGGCCGCTCTACTTTGCCAAGCATTTGGGCCAAAATGGGTTCCGTCAACTGGGGTCGGTTTCTCCATGGCGGGGCTTGGCCATGATCAGTCTGGCGGCGGCCAAATCGCGCCGCCCAGCCTATTACCTCCACCATACCCTTTACTGGCTCAAGGTGCGTTGGCAGCGGCAACGTTAATATCGTCTGGCTTTGCCTACCTTTGCGCCATCGGTGACTGGGGAAGAATGTCCTTTTGAGTGACCTAACTAAGCCAAACACGAGCATTTTTTGCCCAATGGCCCGCTTATTTCTGCTCAACCGTGTTTTTTCTTTGGCGAAAGAAACCCCGGCTTTTTGAAGGGCAAAACGCAAATAAATCAGCAACTCAATTATCAATGAAGATACTTTTTCTTACTTGCACCGCCAACTACTTGCTGCGGGCCCAGAAACTGGCCGAAACATTTTTACAGTTCAACCCTGATTACCAAATATTTACTGGACTAACCGACCGATTGCCCGCTGGCCATCCACTGGAAGCAGTGGCCCGGCAACTCAACGTTACGACCATCGAGGAACTGAATGTTCCTGATTTTGACAAGATGTGGCAGCATTACCATGTCTATGAACTGGCCAATGCAGTGAAGCCACTATATGCCGATTATATTTTACAGCAGCACCCAAACTTGCAGTGTTTGCTCTATTTGGACGTGGACGTGCACGTATTCGGGAGTTTTGCCGAAATGGAGGCCAAAGTCGCCCGGCACGGCATTGTCCTGACTCCGCACACTTTAGCCCCGATGCCATACCTCACGCCCATCGATAAGGTCGAGTACGGGTTCAGTGTAACCCAAGATTTCGAGGAGCGGATGATGCTTTACGCCGGAATTTACAATGGTGGCTGCTGGGCCATCGATGGTTCGGAGGAGAGCCGCCGGTTTATCCACTGGTGGAAAGAACGGGCCAAACACCAAGGCTTTGGCGGGCGGAAACTGGGTCTTTTCACTGAGCAATTATGGCTCAACTTGGTGCCGCTGTTTTTCCCCAATGCCCACGTGCTCCGGCACATGGGCTACAACATGGCCCCGTGGAACCTCCACGAGCGCACCCTAAGCGAGCGGGACGGCATCTTTTATGTGAACCAAACATTCCCCTTGATCTTTTTTCATTATTCTGGGTTCAGCCCCCAATCGCCCCACTTGATCACCCGGTGGTCCACGCTCACCTTCGATGATCGCCCGGACTTGCGCGCGGTGTTCACCCAATATGCGGACGCCCTCCGCACTGCCGACTACGACCGCTACCAATCCCTGCCCTGCTACTTCATTGAACTAAAAGCCCAGCAAGCGAACACCCAGTTGCAAGCCCAAATTGCCAGTTTGCCAGCTTACCGGCGGGTGCTGGGCAAAGTGCTGAAGGCTGGGTGGGACATCCTGCCGGGCGGATGGCAGCGGTTCACCAAACGAACCCTGCAATTTGCCCAACAGAAGATCAGTGAATATGAAAACTTGGCCCAGAAAACTTAGACAAGAGCGTTTGTGCGTATTTTCGCCCATACCCTACATGCTTACTTTCCATTTCTTGGGTTCGTTGCATTTTTGGCAATATTTTCGCGATTACAAAGGTGGATCACCATCTCAATGCTCTTAGCTGGGCCTCAACATTGGTTCACGCTGTGCTTTTGGCGCTGTTTGCGCAATGGGCTTAATGAATCAGTTGCGCGGGCTTACCTTGGCTGAGCAATGCAGCCTTTTCAAAAGTAGGTGAGGGCTGGATCCTTAAAGTAAAACGTTAAATGTGGAGGGTAATTTCCAT
Organism: Cytophagales bacterium; assembly: GCA_038209965.1. Taxonomy (GTDB): domain Bacteria; phylum Bacteroidota; class Bacteroidia; order Cytophagales; family Thermoflexibacteraceae; genus JALONO01. Next base: position 2,890 of record JBBQXF010000124.1, read on the forward strand.
AATAAAGAAACTTTCTAATACCTTTAGCGGCAAAATGTGGCCAGCTTTATTACATAGTCAGTTGAAATTTCTAAATTTATCACAAATTACAGTACCAGCACCTCATGGAAGCTAGCGCAAAACAAGTCACGGAGCTAAACAAAAAATTTAGTTTCTACCACCACTACCTAAACCTTACCCACCAGGACATCATCGTGTCGTACAAAGGGCCGTTTTCCAGTACCATCATGTACGAGATGAGCAGGGAAATCCAAAATCGTTTGGTGACCGATCTGGTGACTGGTAAAAAAATATACTCCATTTTTATTGAGCTAGCGCAAAACATTTTCAATTACTCCTCCGAAATCAATCGTTTCGGTGTCCGCAAGGAAGGAATTGGGAGCATTGTGGTGACGGAATCGAGCGAGAGCTATGCAGTCACCGCCGGCAATTTGGTGTCGAGCAAATCGCTCCCCATTTTGATCGATAAATGCCAATTGATCAATGGTTCGGATCGGGAAACCCTCCGCCGCCTCAAGTTTGAGGAAAAAAACCGTGAACAAGGTTCCAATGAGTTGAGCAAAGGGGCCGGCGTGGGCTTGATCCACATTGCCCTCACTTCTGCCGAGCCTTTGGAAGTTGAATTTGCCGAACTCGATGAGGACACTTCCTTTTTTGCAATTTCGGTTATTGTCAAAAAACGTATCTAATTTTATCAATCAGTTTTAATATTTATCAAAATGAAGAATATTGACATTCAAGCCACCAAGGGCGAATTTTTCACCCCACGGGTTTACATGAATGCCCAAACTGGCGAGTGCGAGCTGTCCGGCGAGTCTTATATTGAGGATACGTTGGATTTTTACCGTCCCATTTTGACGTGGCTGAGCGATTACATCACCCAAGTCAAACTGCCATTAAAGGTTACTTTTAACCTCCAATATTACAACACCAGCTCCTCCAAGTACCTCTTGGACATCATCAAGCTCCTAAAACGTGCCATTGATACCGATCATGATGTAAAAATCACTTGGTTTGTGCCCAAGGATGATTATGATATGCTGGAGGAAGTGGAAGACTATATCCGCTTTGTGGGCATCCCCATTGACATTCAGCAAATTTGAGCAGATTATTTGCTGGCACCATAATTCCCCCTCTTTGTTCATCAAGTGGGGGATTTTTTTGGTGGCCGCCCGAAGCTGGCCCGAGGAGTGAAGCCGATGGCCACTGGTTTTTGGTAAGGCGACAAGTGCAAGGCTAAAACGCTGTTGCAGCGCGTTTTCACCCCCATTGCAATCTTACATTGGGAGCACTACCCGGCTTTTAAGCTCTCAAATTAAGTTGCAAAATTGGTCTGGCAGCAGGCAATATTATAGCGCGCAGCCATCGCTAATTTTTTTGAAAACTTTGAAATAAGACCGGTATTTGATACCAACATTTCTGGTGCAAAGTCACAGAGTTTGCACCGCGGGGTGAAATGGGGAGAACAAAAGGGCAGGAAAACCAGTTCTATTGGTAAATACTCTGTCAAAACTTATACTCTTTGGCAACGCAATAGTTCCCCGTTGTTGGTGTTAGCGAAGCGCACCAACAACAAAACTGCCCACTCCAATAAGGGCCCACTCCAAGCAATGAGTTAAAAAAACCAATTTCTGTGATGTTCTGTACATGAAATCCCGCCGCCCGTACCCGCACAAAAGGCAATCGTGCTGGCGGCCAAGGTGGACGAAAGTCATAGGCTTTCGCTTATTTCTGGTGCAAAGTCACAGACTTTGAACCGCGGGGGAACAAGGTTTAGCCAATGGCAATAAAGAACTTATTGTCATTTATGAGCAAACATTAAGGACGAAATCACTAAATTATGGGCTAAATAAAATTTCCGTAGAAACAACCTTTTGGTAATAACATTTAATCGCCATAAAGAAAATGCAGTAGTCATGACCTTATGGCAAATGGTCGCCAACTTTTATACTCATTTTTATTGACCCAATCATTTTAACAATGAACCTGAAAAGTATCCTGCTGCTTGCCCTGCTTGCATTTGCAAACAATTATTTATTTGCCCAAAATAAAACGGTAACTGTTTCGGGAACGGTGAAAGATCGGGCAGCCAAAGTGGTTTTGCCCTTTGTGAATGTGATTTTAAAAACAGAAAGAGACACTACTTTTGTAACCGGCACAATTAGCAACGAAGAAGGGCGGTTTACCCTTCCCAACATTAAACCTGACAACTATTTTTTGGAAGTCTCCTACATTGGCTACATTGCCAAACGGCAAACGCTTTTTGTTGGTACACTTTCCGAGTTTTTGGAAGTGCCAATGATCGAGATGGAAGTAAGCAGCCAAGTCCTAAGTGAAGTAACCATTACCGGCAAGCAAGATGCGGTAAGTGAAAAAATGGACAAGAAAATATTCTCAGTTGAGGACAACATCAGCCAAAGCGGAGGTTCGGTCTTGCAGGCCATGCAAAACCTGCCAGGGGTGACTGTGCAAGATGGCAAAGTGCAATTGCGGGGCAATGACAAAATAACCGTGTTGATTGACGGCAAACAAACCGCTTTAACGGGAATGGGCAGCCAATCGGGCTTGGACAATATACCGGCCTCGGCGATTGAGAAAATTGAAATCATTAACAACCCCTCTGCTAAGTATGATGCCAATGGAAACGCCGGTATCATCAATATCATTTACAAAAAGAACAAACAAGAGGGCTTTAACGGAAAGGCAGGGCTTAGCAGTGGGTTGGGTTCATTATGGGTGCGAAAGCAAAACCTCCCCACCATAAGACCACAATATCAATTCACGCCGAAAATAAATCCTACTCTATCACTGAACTACCGCAAAAAGAGCGTGAATGTCTTTTTTCAAGGCGATTATCTCTACACCCAAACATTGAACAAAAATGAATTTGTAACCCGAACCTATGATAATGGCACCATCATCAAACAACAAAGCAAACGAAACAGAAATACCCATTTTGCGACTGTAAAAACTGGGGTTGATTGGAATATTGACGAACGCAATATGCTCACTGTATCGGGTTTGTATGGCTTGGAGAAAATCATTGATCGCGGGGATCAACCCTTTTACACCAATGATCTTGCCGAGCGACTTCGCCTTTGGCAATTTTTGGAAGATGAATTGAAAACTACTGTTATGGCTTCCGCCGCTCTTCAGCACAAGTTCAAACAACCAGGGCACTTGTTCAACACAGGTTTAAATTATACTTTTCACCGGGAGGACGAGAAATACTTTTTTGACAATATCCTGCCGACTTTTACCGGCAAAGATGCTTTTGCTCTACTCTCGGATGAGCATGTTGCCGATTTCAATTTTGACTACGTCCGACCACTCAAACACGGACGAATTGAGGGTGGAGTAAAATTTCGTTGGCGGGGCATTCCTACCAATATGCAGTTTATTCCTGGGCTTAATTCACCCTTGGACAGCACTGCGGGCGGCCCAGCCACTTACAAGGAAATTATTCCCGCGTTGTATGCCAACTATGCGTACGAAAGCAAAAATTTAGAAGCTGAAATAGGTTTGCGGGTAGAATATGTGAATATAAATTATGAAGTGGGCACGAGCCATCCAACTTATAAAACCGACGGATACAACTACACTCAACCTTTCCCAAATGTGCGCTTGGCCTACAAAATAAATGAGGAGAACAAACTTTCACTCTTCTACAATCGGCGAGTTGACCGCCCAAACGAAGTGGACATTCGTATATTCCCAAAATACGATGATGCGGAAATCATCAAGGTTGGAAACCCAGCCCTTCGGCCGCAATTCACCAATCTGTTTGAGTTAGGTTATAAAACCAGTTGGAAGAATGGGTATATTTATGCGGCGGCTTACCATCGTTTTGCGGATGGCACCATTACAAGGATCGCGAGCACCATTCCCAACAGCACTTTGATTTATTCAATCTTTCAAAATGCCAAACGGAGCTTCACCACAGGGCTGGAGGTGGTGATTTCCCACGAGATGAAGACCTGGTTTTCTTACAATATCAACCTAAATGTTTATCACAATGCAATTGAAGCTTTTAGCGTTGAAAATAAATACCCGGTCATCAATACATTCAGCGCCGACCGACAACAAATATTTTCAGGCAATGCAAAGTTGAACACCATTTTTCATCTGCCCAAAAGTTTTGACCTACAAGTCACGTTTATCTATTTGGCTCCAGACATTATTCCGCAGGGAAAAATTGCCCAACGTTTTTCCATGGACTTTGGCATAAAGAAAAGTATCCAAAAAGGCAAAGGCGAGTTATTTATTAATGCTACTGATCTGGCAAACACGATGGTTACTAGACGGGAAATTAGGGGCAAAGATTTTAATTTTATTGCCACCGATTATCTCGAAACCCAAGTAATACGGTTTGGCTACAGTTACAAATTTTAGTTTTGGTAGCAATTAAAGTCCAACAGTAGCCAGCTATTTAATAGTAGTTGCACAAGTAAAGACTCACCTACTTTGCACGGCAATAGCGAAAGAAAAGAACCGCCACCTACATGGATGCAGGTAGTTAAGTAAGATGCAGGGCAAGTTGCTCGCAGTCGTTTTTGCTGGCAAAGTCCGCCCGCGATTCCGTCAAAACTGCCGGCCATTAAAACAAAGACCGGCCGGTTGCTCAACTTTTGGAGTTGAGCAACCGGCCGGTCTTCTAGCTGTCGGTGCGAGTGGCCCAAGCTGGGCCGTCCTATTTCTCGCGGAAGAACACCCGGATGGGAACTCCCTCAAAATCAAAGTGCTCGCGGAGGCGGTTCTCAATGAAGCGTTGGTAAGGTTCCTTGACGTATTTGGGCAAATTACAGAAAAACGCAAAAGTGGGGGTACGGGCCGGAAATTGGGTGGCATACTTGATCCGCACATACTTGCCCTTGATGGCGGGTGGCGGATAATGCTGGATGTCAGCCAGGATCTTGTCGTTCAGTTCCGAAGTCGGGATTTTCTTGAATTTATTGCCATAGACTTTAATGGCCTTCTCAATGGTCTGGAAAATGCGCTGTTTCTCGATGACCGAGGTAAAGATGATGGGAAAATAATCCACTGGGGCCAGCCGTTCCCGGATTTCATCCTCAAATTTCTTGGCCGTGTTGCTGTCCTTGCTCACAAGATCCCACTTGTTCACCATCACCACTATGCCCTTATTGTAACGGTGGGCCAAGCCGATGATATTCATGTCCTGAGCCTCGAGACCCCGGGTGGCATCGAGCATGATGATGCACACATCAGAATCCTCAAGGGCTTTGAGCGAGCGCAAAACGGAATAAAACTCGATGTTTTCTTTGACCCGGGCTTTGCGGCGGATGCCGGCCGTATCGGTAAGGATGAAATCTTGCCCAAAAGCGGTGTAGCGCGAGTTGATCGAGTCGCGGGTAGTGCCCGCTATGTCAGTGACGATGCTCCGTTCTTTGCCCAAAAGTGCGTTCATGAACGAGGACTTGCCCACGTTGGGGCGGCCCAGGATGGCAATGCGTGGCAGGCCCGCTTCGGGGTTTTCGTCCCCAACTTCGGGAAAGTGGCTCACTACGGCATCGAGCAGATCGCCGGTGCCACCGCCATTGATGGATGAAACGGCCAACACTTCGCCCAGTCCCAGTTCATAAAACTCACCAGTGTAAACGGATTTGCTGGGGGTATCGGCTTTATTGGCCACAATGTAAACTGGCTTATTGGATCGCCGGAGCACATTGGCAAATTCTTGATCCAGTGCCGATACGCCCTCGGTGATATCCACCATGAAAATAATGACTGAGGCTTCCTCGATGGCAATCTCGACCTGATCGCGGATGGCATCTTCAAAAACATCTTCGGAGCCGACCACATAGCCCCCGGTATCAATAACGGTGAAAAACTTGCCGTTCCAAGTGGCCTGCCCATAGTGGCGGTCGCGGGTCACGCCCGATTCGTTATCCATAATGGCCTTCCGTTCTTCCACCAATCGGTTGAAAAGGGTGGATTTGCCCACGTTGGGGCGGCCAGTGATTGCTACAATATTTGCCATTTCAAAGGTGATATTTGCTTGTTTTCCTGACCGTTACACTGGCCTTGAGCAGCATTTGCCCGCGAAAACAGGCGCAAAGGTACGCAAAATTATGGGAATGTAAGCGCCTGATTACCAAAGTTGATGGAGGGGTGAAGTAGCCGAGGGCTATAATTGGATGCTCACCCCGGGGCCGATCACAAAAAACCAACGGGTTTCACGGATCAGGTAGCCAAAGCCCGCAAAGAGCGGGAAGGTGAGTTTGCGATCGCGGCGAATGGGGTAAATGGTGCCCAACACCACTACGCCCAAATCGCGGTTTACATCGTTGGAAGCAAAATTGAAAGCATTGAGGGCCAAAAAACCGGCCCCAATCCGATAGGGGCGAAGGGCGGCCACTTTGCCGGGTTGGTAAAACCGGAACTGGGCGATCATGGCCAAGCTGATCCCACCGAGCCCACCGAAGCCATCGACTCCCACTTTTTTGACGATCAACCCGCCGGGAAAAGAGACATCGATGTCAAAAGTAGTGTGTTTTTGTAGCACCAACTCGATGCGCTGCGATTCCCCGGCCCCTCCGTAGCGGTCGGTTCGGTGGCGGACGATGAGCTCGATCCGGGTCCAGTCGTCCAGATCGCGGGTTTTGCGGCCAATGAAGCTGTTGAGTTGCACGGTGCTCGTGGTGCAGTCTTTGCGATCATAAAAAGCGGAGCGAACCGACTTTTCACCGGGGCAAACGCAAAGGTTTTCGATTTTGCGCAGTTCGAGCAACTGGCCATTGGTGGCCGTGATCCGGATTTCGACCTCCAAATATTGTTTGCCATAAAATTTGTTGGGTTCGTCAATGGCGTCTTGATCAAAGGTGAAACTGATGTCATTGATCACTTTGTCATAGAAAACCAAGTTTTTTAGCTTGGTGATGGACAGATCGCCCAAGCCATAATTGATCTTGACAAAATCCAAGGCCCGGGGGCGCTGGTATTCGCGCACGGTGAGGGCAAAACCAGTATTGACTTTTTGATTAAAAAGTGCCAGCCGGCGTTTGCTGAGATTGAGCGGAATGACCAAATGGTACAAGCGGAGGTCGTCATTGCGGATTATCGAATCGGCCACCAACTTGCGCAGCCCATCGATGTAAAAGTCGGATTTGTCAAGCGATTTGCCCTCGATCCGCAGGTCGAGGCTGTCACCGGGGAGCACACTCAGGTTGTCGCTCCATTCGGATCCATCCCGGGATAGGCTCACGCGGGCAATACTGGTGCGCGGGATCACATCCACATTGGTGACGAATACGGCTTGATCACCGTCCTTGATGTACAAATAACCGTCAGACTTGCGGTGGAGTGCGTAGAGCCGCACCGTGCAAAGCACCCGACCATTGTTGAGTTTGGTGCGGGTAAATATTTCGCCCACAAATCCACTTCCCGGCGCTTCTTGGTCTTCGATCCGGTACGTCTTGTGAATCAGTAGGTTGCGATGGTTGGCCATTTCCACCTCGAGGCCCGGACCTTGGGCCTCGTCCAGGGTGATATCCAAGCGGTCAAATTTCAGAAAGGCCAAGCGGCCCGGTTTGACAGTGAAGAAATAGTCGATCGGCGGCAGTTGGTAAGAGGCTTGCAAGTGGGTATCCAGCATTGGTTGCCTAGTTTTGAGCCGGACCTGCACGGGGTGGCTCCCGAGTTGGTTGGGCAGTAAATGGACCCGCACTTGGCCCTCCCGTTGGCTGATTTTATAGTCAATGGCTTGCCCTTCGGTCCAAATATTGTCCGCCCGGATGTTGAAGGGGTGATTTACCTGTAAATCAAAAACAGCTTCTTCACCAATGTAGATTTCGTTGTCGTTGGTAATCAGCCTCGCCCGGGTCTGGTGGTAGGGAAAGAGGTAGATCTCTTGGATCTGGTCGCGGAGTTCGCCAGTGGTGGGATCGGTCTGCAGCACTTGAAAGCGCAGGGCCAAAAGTTGGCTCTGCGCCAAATCAGCAAACCTGATCTTGGCCCCAAAATACTCCCCATTGAACGCCAAAGAATCCAACACCGTGAAATCCATGGATTTAAGGAAGGTGAGTTGTTCCAACTGTCCCACATTAGCCGGGTACAGGCGGATTTCGGCCACTGGATCGGGGCGGTCGTAATGAAAATACAAACGCTTGGCATCTTGGTGGATCACCGTATTTTTTGACCAAGTGTAGATCGCAGTGTCCGTCAAGAGCACTACTTCCCGGAATGGCCCGACATTGGTGGGGCGGCTATTTTTGTTTTGGCCCATTGCTGCTCCGGCCGCCAAAAAACTGAACCAGAAAACAAGGGAGCGAAAAAAGGCAGTTGAAAAAAACATAGTTGTTGGGAAAAGCAAATCAGGCATAGAAGACCCCATCTTGATTTACTGTCGACTTGTCCAGTGCATCCCGCCTCAATTTTTGAGCCGAAACCAGCGATTGGCCGGGGTTTTGGGGAAGGAAGGACCGAGGTCTTGTCCCCATTTTGGCAAAATACTGACTACCAGCTCGGGGTATCGACCGATGCAAACACGGTTCATGGTGGTAAACCATTTCCCCGTTGTGCAAAGTCGGTGACTTTGCACCCGCAATAAGCGAAAGTTGGTGACTTTTGGCAGCCCTGACGCTCTGTTGCCCGCGCTCGCGCGATTGTTCACCAACCGAGGAGGCCGTCCGCGTTCACGGCGATAAAATGTTTTTGATCGTTGATTTTTTGCTTCCACCCATGCCCCGGTGGCGAAACAAAGGATGCGGCCGGCCACTTTTCGTAGGTAAAATGTACTTGGGCGGTTGTGTATCCGTTTGCATTGAATGAGGGGCTATCGGTGTATGTGTTTGGTGTCGTCGAAGTGGTTCTGGAATAGGTCGTTTTCGCGCCCTACTATCTCTATAATGGCGACACGGAAAGCAGGGAGTTCGCTCAATGTGATGTGGGTGTCGAATTGGACAAGCAGCGATTTTAGTTTGGGCGTTTTTGGTTAAGGGTTTTTGATTATTGCATGTAGCCGTAGCCTACGGCGATTTTTGCGCCAATGCCTTTTTGCATAAGTGCTTCACTTAACAAATCGATTGCTTGTTCGAGCAATTCAGGATTATCTTTTTCGTCTTTTGGCTTTATTCCTACAACAAACTTAAAACTTGTATTTTTTACCGTCAGAAAGAAAATAGGTAGTGGGCTTTGCCAATCGGCAGGTGGTTTTCCCGAACCATCATAATATTTTGGATAATGATTATTCATAATATCGGGGCTTAGAATAGGGTTTTTAATTGGGAAAGCATCAAAGAAAATGATTTTGCCTTTTTGGGGATTATCCGTATCATCGCTTCCGAAAATTGATAAAATATCGCTTGTATTATAATGATTTTCTTTTGCATAATGATGTGCAATACCCTTTATAGCTGTAGCAGGAATATACGGAATGCCGTAAATATGATGTAAAGTCATACCTGTTTCATATACAGATTCGCCACCTAAGCCAATATTCATTCGCCATTCGGGGGAAAGTTCTTTTTCATTTGTTTTATATCCCAAATCTTGAATGGCTTGGTAATGATTGGTCTGAGTTTTTTGAATAAAGCCATTATCAAAAAATGTTTTACACTCACCCTTGATAAGAGTTTTACCTAAGAAAAACTCAAGTATAATATCTTTACCTTTTTTCTCTTTCTTTCTGTAGAAAATAAACTTATCAGTATCAAACTGAGGATATTTATTATATAACAAACTAAAATTAACAGAATTGCTCATTAAAGCCTCCTCAATTTGTGTTTTTTGTCTGTCAAAAGCAGATAGATTTGTCATAGTTATGATTTTAGATTGTTAGCTATCTCCTTTTACCAATTTACGTAGCCAATTCACAAGAGCAATGGTTTCTTGTGTTGCAAAACGATACTCATAATCACCTAAATTAATAATTTCATTTAGGATTTCGTCGGGTTTGGTGCTTTTAATTGTTTGGCTGAAAAATGTTGTAGGTTCTGTTTTTAACCAATTTGTTAAATGGTCAAAAACTAATTTCCATTCATTACTTCCTTTTTCACCTTTCAAATGTCCTTTTGCATAAGCAAACGCCAAGGTGTTTCGCAAGCCCGCATTATGTATCATCATAGGCAGGCTTTCTATTTGAGAACCGTATTTTTTTCCAGCTCTACTCATACCAATTCCAGCATTCGTAAAAGCATACTTCGCTCTTAATTGGTCAATGTCTAATCGTGCCATAATATTTTAGATTAAAGAGGTGATTGATTTGATAAGCCCTTTGCCGAGCGTTGCGTTTCCTCCTAATTGAAATACTTTGTTGTTCAAACCTTGTTTGAAGTAGTCCATTAGTTTTTCATGGTCTTTTTGTGCGCTACCATTTTCAGCAAAAATGCCTTTATCAGCACCTTCTTTTTTGAAAATACGACTTGCCATTACCAAAGAATACATTACGCTTTCGGTAGGCAAGTATTCTTCGTTGAATAAAGCGCCGCCATCTGCTGTGCCACCTGCTCCTATACGAATGCGAGTGATGAGTTCAGTGTGCATTTTTACGAAGTCGGTAAATTCGTCATTGGATAATACAATGAGCCTATTCTTCAAATCATCTAAGCCTAAAACTGCATTTAATTTATCTGCGAAAGTTTTAGTTACATGATTATTCGTTAAAGTAAGGCTATACTCTTCTAAAACTATTTTACCTTTACTATTAGCAACTCCAATTCCTAAAAGGCTCAAATCTCCAATCGTGTTGTCTGCTGGAATAGTAGCAAGTGTAGCAATCAAGTCTGTAATTTCTTTTTTTGTACTTACTTGGTTACAAAGTTCCAATTCTTCTTTGAACTTTTCCAATACTCTTTTGCAAGTAACCCAAGCAAAGATTCCTTTCAAGGACTTCACGGGGAAAAGCAATAAACGTGCATCTGTAAAGCCTAATGCGCCTGCGTGTGAATCGCCACTTTCGGGTCCAAAAGATAAATCAATATTACTTTTATCATTGACTTTGGCTGTTCCACTAAAAGTAGCAGA
>JBBQXF010000125.1:0-13832 GCA_038209965.1 Cytophagales bacterium
TGGGCTGGGGGCAGGTGCATGGGGAGCCGGCGGATGGATTGTGGCACCGTTTCGGCAACCAACTGATCGACCGAATCCACTCCGATCACTTGCAACATTTCTTGGACAGCAGTTTCATCTGGGCCAATGTGGCGGCCTTCAAATTTTTCCGATAGATGTAAATTGATTTTCATGCTTTGGGAGTGCGGTGCTTGATTTTTGCCACAAAGTTAGTGACGATTTACAATTTAAGGTTGAATCACTTGTAGAGAAAAAAGGTTTTGGCAGGAAAGCCAATTTACGGTTTTTCAATGCGGGGCCGGTCTTTGCTCCTGACCGAATGATTGTTCGTTGGCCCATTCCCGAAGAGCTACGGTGCGGGCATTGGTGCAAGATACCGACCTGAAAGACGGGTTTTGGGGAAATAACTGAACTACTGGGCGAAAAATATTGCAGATTACCAAGATCGGGGCCAAATCAAATTGTCTAAAAATGGGCAGTCCTATTTTCAGGTACACGGCTTTAGCGATGATGGGCAGTTGAGTAATTTCAAAGATACCCCAACTACCCATTTCTTTGGGCAACTGGATGGTGCCGAGCCGCCTTAATGTGTTACCCGGCGGAAGCGGTTGGATTGGAAGCCAAAAATGGCCCCGCAGATCCCGCCCACAATATGGGCAAATTCCGAAATATTGTTGTTGGTAAACGCATTGGCGACTTCCTTGCCCAAAAACAAGACCAGCACCAAGATGAAAGTGAGCGGGATCCGGCCCTTTTGCAGGTTGACGATCGAGCTGAGCAAAATCATCATAAACACCACCCCGCTGGCCCCGAGCAACCCAGTGTTGAAGAAAAAAATATTGAGCACTCCGGTGACGAAGGCCGTTACCAAAATCATGAGAAACAAATTGCCCGAACCATATTTTTCTTCCAGCATTGGCCCCAAGAGCAGGACAAAGGTAAAATTGCCCATGAGGTGGTTCCAGTCACCATGACCGATCACGTGGGAGAAAAGCCGGAAAAAGTCAACTGGATGAAAGCTGATTTCACCGTTGACAGCAAAATAGGGCATTATGTTTATGCCCGTACTGGTCTGCAGGAACAGCACAAAAGTGCTCAGAAAAGTATAGGTGAGCACTACCGGAGAATTATATTGGATGCGCATGGGAGGAAACTTTGGCACGAAAATATCAATTATCGGCCAAAAGCCACGCTTCTGCCTCGGCATGCTCAGCAAAAAACTGGTTATAGATCTCCAAACCATTGATCTTTGCACTGGTGCTCACGTTACTGGCGGCCATTTGCCCAAAGGCGGATGCTGGGGTCAGTATGGCCACTTTGCGCATCCCGGCTGCTATGGCCCGGGGCACCCAGTTGGTGTAGATCCACGCTTGATCTTCGGGCCCCACTGCCTTGACCATGGTTAGATCCTGCAACATCAGTGGGGTATCGCCTTTGGCATACTCGGCCAACAGATCGTCTAACAAGGATCTCATTTGGAGGCCGGGGACAAAGCCTTTCCAAGCGTAGAAAAAAATGCGGCCATTGTTTCGCCACTCCGCTGTAAGGTACTTGTTATCAATGATACCGGTTGTCATACTTGCAAATTAGTAAATAGGTTTCAAAAGTTGGCAACGATTATTTTTTATTTTTGATCAGCCAACCTTTTAATGGTTGGCTGGCCAACTGTGCACTGGTACTGTGCTGTTCAATTGACATCATACTGCCAAAACCATGTCAAATTGTTGGCTTGTGCAGATATAAATGGAAAGATAGGCTCTAAACAGAAAATAAACCCCTGTTTTTGTTGTTTAGAGATAAAGCCGCTTACTTTACGGCAATTAAAACTTTATTCACGAATGGATTTTGGCCCAAACCGCCCCACCCAGCTTTCACTCCCCGAAATGCAGGATAAAATCAAGGCTGTATATAATGAAGTCGGCAAAATAGTGGTCGGGCAGCGTTACATGCTCAACCGGCTCATGGTTGGCCTTTTCACCAACGGCCACATTTTGTTGGAGGGGGTTCCCGGTCTGGCCAAAACCTTGACGGTAAATACGTTGGCCCAAGTATTGCACCTTGATTTCCAGCGGATCCAGTTTACCCCCGATTTGCTTCCCGCTGATTTGGTCGGTACGATGATCTACAATCAACGAAATGGCGAGTTTGAAGTAAAAAAAGGGCCCATTTTTGCCAATATTATTTTGGCTGACGAAGTGAACCGCTCCCCCGCCAAGGTGCAATCGGCCCTGCTGGAGGCCATGCAAGAAAAGCAAGTGACCATTGGGGAAACCACGTTTATATTGGACAAGCCCTTTTTGGTGTTGGCCACCCAGAACCCGGTGGAGCAAGAGGGAACTTACCCACTGCCCGAGGCCCAGTTGGATCGTTTCATGTTGAAAATATTTGTCAATTATTTGGACAAAGAGGCTGAACTGGAAGTGATGCGCCGAATGTCCAACCTGACTTTTGATGTCAAGGTTTCCCCCATTTTGAGCAAGAGTGAGATTTTTCAGATCCGGGACGAGATCAACAAAGTCACTATTTCTGAATCGCTCGAAAAATACATCATCGAGCTGGTGTTCGCCACGCGCAAGCCCAAGGATTACGGCCTTACCGAAGTAGCCCACTTTGTTCAATACGGAGTGTCGCCCCGGGCCAGTATCAACATGAACCGGGCGGCCAAGGCCATTGCGTTCTTCGACGGTCGCGATTATGTACTGCCCGAAGACATCAAAGAAATTGCTTTTGATGTGCTCAACCACCGTCTCATCCTCAATTACGAAGCCGAAGCCGAAGGGATTTCCAGCAAGGAAATCATTGACATGATTCTGAAAAAAGTGCCGATCAATATCTAGAATGGCGAACTAGAAAGGTGAGGTGGCTTAAAAAAACGGGTTATTAGTTATTTAAGGTACTTTAGTTTAACTTTTGCTCCACTAACTTTTGGTGACATATCAAACCCCAACCGGACCTAAATCTGGTTGGGGTTTGGATTGGCGGCAGGCTAAATTTTCACTCCATAGGGTTTCAGTTCTTCGCGGGCCACCACATATTTGTGCACTTCGTCAGGGCCGTCATAGATCCGCGCCCCGCGCTCATGGCGGTACCAAAAGGAGAGGATGGTATCTTCGGTAATGCCCAGCGCACCAAGGGTTTGGATGGCCCGGTCGACGACTTGTTGCAGCACATTGGCCACAAAGAACTTGATGGTGGAGATTTCCACCCGCATGGCGTGGCTGCCATGATGGTCGATTCCGTGGGCGGCATGGAGCACCATGTAGCGGGCCGCATTGATCTGGGCCCGGCTTTCAGCAATCCACTGCTGCACGATCTGTTTTTGGCCGATCACCACTGATTCGGCCAGCTCGCGCCGGGCGGCATATTCACACATGATGCCCAGTACCCGCTCGCAGATCCCGATCCAGCGCATGCAGTGGTGGATCCGGCCCGGGCCGAGGCGCTCTTGGGCCAGTTTGAACCCTTCCCCCTCTTTGCCGACCAAATTGTCCAAGGGTACTGTACAATTTTCGTAACGGATTTCGGCGTGGCTGTTGTGGCCCGACCCGGCCTCGCCCATAATGGGAATATTGCGGATGAAGTTGAACCCCGGCGTGTCGGTGGGGACAATGATCATGCTGGCCCGGGCATGGGGCACAGCGGCTTCGGGGTTGGTCACGGCCATTACCACGGCAAACGAAGCACCGTCCGCCGAAGAAGTGAACCACTTGTGGCCATTGATAACATACTGATTGTCCGCCTTTTCTGCTTTGGTGGCCATCCGCACGGGGTTGGATCCGGCAAATTCCGGCTCGGTCATGGAAAAGCAGGAGCGGAGTTCACCGTTCATCAACGGGTGCAGGTAGCGATCTTTGAGCGTGGGGGAGGCATACTTGTGTAGCAGTTCCATATTGCCAATGTCTGGGGCCTGGCAGTTGAACACGAAGTGGCCCATCGGTGAGCGGCCCAATTCTTCGCTCACTTGCCCAAACTCGGTGAGGGTCAGGCCCATGCCGCCATCTTTTTCGTCCAGATGGGGGGCCCATAAACCTTCACTTTTTACTTTTTGGCGCAACACTTCCAGTTCGGTCTGTTCCAACTCCTTATTGTTTCCGTGGAGAAACTTGGACTCCAAGGGAATGATTTCGGCCTTAACGAACTCCCGGATGCGGGGCAGGACGGCCTTTAGTTTTTCGGTCAAAAAAAGACTATTCATTGGTTGAGGGTTTGGGGCCGGAAGTTACGGAAAAATCGGCTCGCACCAATGTCAATGTGCCCAACAGTTGGGGATATGATCTAGCGCACATCTGCCCCTGTATAAGGTTGAAGCTAGTTTTACTTTTGCTGATCAAGTTTTTTTAGTAATTCTTCGATCAATTTGGCTTGTTCCTCAAGGGTTTTGTTCTTCTCGCTCAGGGCTTGGTCCTTCTCGCTCAGGGCTTGATCCTTCTCCTTAAGGGCCTTTTGCTGTTCTTCCAACTCTTGTTGGTATTTTCGCTCCTTGTCCCCGAACATGGCGTTAATGGTCCGCCAGGCCTCCTGTTCCATCTCTATTTCCCTGCGCTCCTTGGGGTCAGTGCCCACGTGGTGCAAAATGTCAGTCATCGTTTTGAGCTCGTCTAGGTCGGGGGTGTGGGGGTAGTCCCTAGTAATTTCCCGGTCATCGGTGAAATTGCGCTGCGCAAAAATGCTCAACAGCTTGTCCAGGCGGGTCTGGAAACGGTCGGTAATGCGCTCCACCTGTACCACGAAACTGTCGTGGGTGAGTTTCTCCACAAAATCGCTCTTTTGGTCAATGACCGTCTTGGTGATCAGGTCTTTGTAGTTTCTCTCGACTTTGATACATGGGCTGGTGATCTCGGGCAGTTTGAACCCCAAAATATAAATGGTGGTGATGGGCAGCACCACATTTTCCCCGCTTACCTTGTCCTCTTTTTTGTACTGTTCGGCCAGATAATTGCGGAACCGCATCAGATCGACTTGGTTTTTTGCCTTTTGGATCTCGATCAACACCTTCTTCAGCTCGCCCGTGCCCGTGCGGACGGTGGCCACAAAATCAAGGCGATAAACCCAGATGGAGTGCCTCAAGCGGAGCCGCTCCTCGTACCTGGCCACGTCCCCGGGTTTGCTGAAATCGAGCTCGCCCCGGTAGGTGTATTCCTGTGGAAGCACTTCGATGGCCTCGATGGTCTGTTCCAGCAGCGTGCCGATGAAAAACTTGGCGACCTTTTCGTTTTCCATCAGGCGCTTGAACACCACATCATAAATCGGGTTGGCAATGATCACTTTCGGCGGGGGCTTGGCCCATTTACCGTAAAGTTAACGTTTTGGGGCGGGTTTTAAAAATGTTGGCTTGCTGTTTTCCTCCAAGCTGTTTGCACCAACTGCCACTGCCCCAATGAGTATCCCAGTTGCCAACCCTTTGCCCCGTTGAACAGGTCTAGTGGACGTTTTGGGCTGGTCTGCATCCTGAACTCATGGCATAACATGACTTCCGCCGCTATGTTTTGGCTAGGACGAACGCGCCCCAATAGGCAACAGTCGGATTAGGCTGCGCGTTCGTCCCGTTTGAAAATGCTCCCAGCATTGTATGTTGTCCCAGCCAGTGTTGCAAGCCCCTAATGTGCTCTTAGATCAAAGCCTTGGTGCTGGGGCTTGTATTGTGTAATTTCATTCGCTGGGGATTAACTGATTTCCTGCTTGGGCAACGCTCGCACCGCTTCCATTAGCTCATCGACTTCCGAACTGTTCAGGATAAACTCACTATCCTGATGGTTTAGAGGGGTGTCATAAACAATTTGGCTTTCGTGGTGGTCGCCTGTCAAAATGACTGCTTCAAACATCTCCACAGTATCGTTATAAAGGGATGCCAAGCCCCACGAATCGGGCTGATCGGTCTGCGCGAAAATGTCGCGCAGGAGGCTCCGAGGTATTACCGATACCCCGTAGCCATTCTCAAAAAAAGTTCGCAATAGTTTTCCATGATTAGTGGTGAAATGGGTAGTTCCTTTTTTAGATCGGAGAAATGGGAACTCCCAAGATAAAAATAAGCATTTTTGGGTAAACAATTTTCGTTGATTTATTCAATTACTTTTTTGGGTCAATATTTGGCGGTTTTATGATAAAACTTTGTTGCCAGGTACTAATCGACCATACAAACGATGGCTTCGCTATTTTGACCAGCCTACTTTTTTCGCCATTCAGAAAATCCTTTTTTTCAATAGTTGCTGGGCTAGTTCTGGGTTCATTTTTTAGTTGTAGCCGCCTGACCGCTACTTGCTCTTGAGGCGAACAAAGGCCAATGGATTTTCTTCACGGGTTTATCTTTTTCCGATCGACCAACGGGCCAGCCAAGGACTACGCTGGCCCGGACACGTACTCCAGCACTTTGTCCACCATGCCCGCCGATCCGATGATCAGGGGGGTGCGCTGGTGCAGGTGGGTGGGCACAACGTCCAAGATCCGGCGCTGGCCATCACTGGCTTTGCCACCGGCCTGCTCGATCAGAAAAGCCAGCGCATAGCACTCGAACAAGAGCCGGAGCTTGCCATTGGGGGCTTGCTTGGTGGCTGGGTAAAGATAAATGCCACCCTTGAGCAGGTTACGGTGAAAATCAGCTACCAATGCGCCGGCATAACGGGCGGTGTACCGATTGTTCCGGCAATAAAGCAGGTATTGTTTGATTCCATCCGAAAAATCGTTGAAATAACCCTCATTGTAGGAAAAAATAATTCCTTCGGTTGGGCTCTGGATATTGGGATGGGAGAGGATATATTCCCCAATGGAGAAATCATAGGTAAATCCGTTGACTCCGTGCCCAGTGGTATAGACCAACATATTGGACGAACTGTAAATAATATAGCCCGCTGCTACTTGTTCGTCGCCACTTTGGAGGATGTCGGCATCGGATGGCGGCCCCCCAATGGGCGATTTGCGCCGGAACACCGAGAAAATGCTGCCAATCGTAAGGTTGACATCGATGTTGGAGGAGCCGTCAAGTGGATCTATGGCAATGACATATTTGGCTTGGTGGTTGCCAGTATCGATCATGCTTTCTTCCTCTTCGGACAAGATCGCGCACACTTCCCCGCCCCGGGTGAGTGCGCGCACAAAGCGGATGTGAGCCACCACATCGAGTTTTTGCTGATCTTCGCCCGAGGCATTTTGGTCGCCGGCTTGCCCCTCAATACCGATCAGGCCAGAACTCATAATGGCCTTGTTGACTATTTTGGCCGCCAGCCCAATATCGCGCAGCAATTGGGAAAGTTCGCCCTTGGCGTAAGGGAAGTCATATTGTCGATTTGAGATAAAGCGATCAAGCGTGGTGCCGATAGAGGCCACCAACTTTTGGACTTCTTCGTTGTAGGGCATGGTTGTGCATGGTTAGGGTGGTTTGGCGGTTAAAGTTCAACAAAAAGTTGGGAATTTAGCTGCCCAATCCCGAGATCTATTTACAAAGGTTGTTGATTGGCCAAGTTGGCTACCAATTCTTCCAATTTGCCAAGGACATTGTTTCGGGCTGAGGGACTTTTGGCTGATACTCCACCTTCATACCACTGACCCGGCGCAGTCGATACAAAAAAGCCACGTTGTTTGGGAGGGTTCACCAAGGCAAGTTCTGGATCAAGATCGAGGGTAAACGTCAGTTTGATCACTTCTTTGCAAGTGGCCCACGGCAAATGGACGGGTACTTGTTTTGTTTGGATCAATTGGCCTTCGCGCTCGGCAAAGGAAATCTCGATCCGGGAGAGTTGCGGCTCGGCTGAGCGCTGGACGCAGAACTGGAGGTGGAGCGGGGCCTCTTGTTTGGCCGATTCCAACAGGGCTTGGGCCAACTCTTGTAGCAGGTATTCCCATTCTGGTTGGTTGCCCGGGCGGATCTCGGCGATGCTGCCATCCGCGCTGGTCAGGTTCAAGATCAGGTCGTGTGTCCCCAGTTTGGGTTGCTTGGCGGCCTTGGTTCGGGTGAGGAGGCGAAGCACTTCATTTTGCCAAACGGCGGGCACTTGGCCCTTGCATTGCCGATCATCGTCCGGGGTGAAGCCTTCCTCCTCGATCTCATCCTCGGTCAAGTCTTCCCGGTCAGTGTAATGGATCGAGTACTCGAGTTCAAATGGCCCGTTTAAATTGCCGTGCAAGCTGTAAACATGGCTAAATGGGGCTGGGATGTCTTCTTGGGTGGCAAATTTGGCCGCAAAATATTGATAATCAATGTTCATATTTTTAGATGCCCAAGGCAACAGACCGGTCCTGGGTGGGCGACAAAAGTAACCCATTTTTTGGTTGGGAGTCAAGTGTCGGGGCGCATTTGTGCATTTGCCAGAAAACTCTTAATTTACCGACGGTAATTAATATTTTTTTAACATGAAACGTTGTTTGCTCGGTAAGCGATTGGGTTGGCCAAATCGGTTCGGTGCGCTGATCTTGTTCTGGGCAATGGCGGGGCCGCTTTTTGGCCAGTCACCAATTCGCGGCGACGAGATCCCGGCCAATTTGGCGAGCCAGTTGCCCTACGCAAATTTTGTGAAAGGCAAATCGATCAAGGCCCAGAAGACACTCCGAATGCCCCAGTCGCCCTACCTCATCATCTACGTGGCCACCGGGCGCACTGCCGAGCCAGAAATGTGGTCGGGTGATCCGGCCGATGGGATCAGTGCCCGCCTGTTTGTGTACAATGTTTTTGGCCGGGTCATTGAACCCCAGCAAACCAATGAGGTGAACCGACAATTGGGCGCGGACAAACATTATGAACCAGAGTTTTGCGGTGGGCTGGGCTCTTTGGCCCCCGCCGATTTCAAACTCGAGGGCAATAAAATCACTTTGGCCCAATTTTATGCCCCGGGAACAGCCCGCGACAATTGCCAATGGGAACTGGTGGTGGCCAATGGCAGGGTGGGGGCCCAAAAAAAGGGGGCCGGAGACTCGGGCCTCGCAGCGGCCGTGGCTAAGGAGCGGGCCCAGCTCAACCAACAAGCGGTCAAGTTGTACCAAAGCCAGCAGTTCAATGAGGCGATTTACCGATGGGAAGAGTTGTACGGGTATTGGCTCAATGGCCCTTACGCTAGGGCGGGCCCGTATGATGAAATATTAAATAATTTGGGGTTTGCCTACCATCGGTTAAAGCTATACCGCGAAGCCGAAAAGATACTGCTGCAATGCAAACAAAGCTACCCTGCCCGTAAAATCGTCTATTTGAACTTGGCCGACCTTTATCGGGATGTCAGAAACAAGCCATTGGCATCGGCTTATTATCGGCGGTTTATTGCATTCAGTCCCTATGGGCCGCAGCGAAGCTATGCCGAGGGAGAGCTGAAAAAGTTGCAATAAGCCGCCGCCGGGCAAAAGTATCATGCTGGATCGGCCAAGTCGTTTGAAACGAACGTATCTTTGTCTTTGCTTAAAAATCAGTGCACATCCCACTCGACCATTGGAAATGGGTGAGCTCAGGTTTTGGCAGGGTGTGCAATCCTGTTCCCGGCCCAAAATCAGCGGGAGTGGGCCAAAATTGGGCCAAGTCGAGGCTGAAAAAGCGGGGAGCAAATGATTGGGCTGCGCAACATTCGGTTTCGCCCAGTTAATCTGGTGTAAAATTATTGTCGTTTACAAAAAATAACTGTTGATATGATTGATGAATCGATGACCCGCCGCCCGGCCCAACTTAAAATGGGGCGATTTAACCGGCTGAGCGTAGTCAAAGAATTGCATTTTGGCATGTACTTGGACTCATCAGAAGGTGAAATATTGTTGCCAACCAAATACATACCCAAGGATACCAAAGTGGGCGACGTGGTCGACGTTTTCATCTACACCGATTCCGAGGATCGGATCATTGCCACCAATCTCATGCCCTTGGCCCAAGTCGGCGAATTTGCTTGCCTAACCGTGAAACACGTCACGGATTTTGGGGCTTTTATGGATTGGGGGCTGGAAAAAGATTTGTTCGTACCCTTAAAAGAACAGCACCGCCGGATGGAAGAGGGCCGTACCTACGTGGTTTATGTGGCCGTTGACCGCCAGACCAACCGCGTGATCGGGATTGGCAAGATTGCCCCATTTTTGGACAAGGACTATCCGGATTTGCAAGAAGGCGACAAAGTGGAACTGATGGCTTATGAGATGACCAGCTTGGGCGTGATGTGCATCGTCAACAATCAATACGCTGGGATCATCTACCACAATGAAATTTTCCGTCGGGTTCAATTGGGCAATCGTTTTGCGGGCTATATTAAGAAAATCAGAGAAGACAACAAAATTGATCTGTCGCTCCGGCCCGCTGGTTTTGAGGGGATCAAGCCCCAAGCCGAAACCATAGTGAGCAAACTGCGTGCGCATGACGGTTTTTTGCCCTATAATGATGAAGCTTCGCCCGAAGACATCTACGCGTTTTTCCAAATGAGCAAGAAAAGTTACAAAGCATTGATTGGCAACCTGTTCAGGGCTGGCCGGATCCGCATTGCCGAAGACGGCATCCATCTGTTGGACACGGACGAAGGGGACTAAGCAATAAGGAGTTGGTAAAAATTGTCAAATTTCTATGGCCCAGTTTTTGGTCAAATTACTTTAGCTCACTTTATTTTTAATTATGGTCAGTACCATCGCTTCAGCACTCCGTCCAGCCGCTCGGATCATCAACGCTGACAAGCATCTCCGCAACATTGTCACCCAGACTCCACTGATGTACAATGCCAATCTTTCGGAGAAATATTCGGCCAATATTTGGCTCAAACGAGAAGATTTACAGGTCGTGCGCTCATACAAAATTCGGGGGGCGTACAATAAAATCCACAGCCTCAGCCGGGAAGAACTCGATCGTGGGGTAGTGTGCGCAAGTGCGGGTAACCACGCTCAGGGCGTGGCTTTTTCGTGCAAGCTGATGAAAATCAAGGGCACTATTTTTATGCCCACACCAACTCCACAACAAAAGGTGAAGCAGGTCAAGTTTTTTGGCCGTGAGTATGTCGATATTATATCAGTGGGGGATACCTTTGATGATGCCTACAATGAGGCCATCAAGTTTTGTCAAGCCACCAACAGTGTTTTTGTTCATCCGTTCGATGACGAGAAAGTGATCGAGGGCCAAGGCACAGTTGGCGTAGAAATTTTGGAAGATGCGCAGGAAAACATTGATTTTCTGTTCATCCCCATTGGTGGGGGTGGCCTGATTGCAGGAGTGGGGAGTTATTTCCGCCAACTCAGCCCCGGCACCAAGCTCATCGGGGTGGAACCACTGGGTGCGCCCGCCATGCGGGAAGCGTTGTTGCAGGGCAAAGTGGTGACCTTGGATAAAATTGACAAGTTCGTAGATGGGGCCGCCGTACAGCGAGTGGGCAAACTCACTTTTGAAATTTGTCGCGAACTGATCGATGACGTCACTCTGGTGCCCGAGGGCAAAGTGTGTACCACTATTTTGCAGCTTTATAATGAGGATGCTATCGTGGTGGAACCTGCCGGAGCCTTGTCCATTGCTGCGCTCGATTTCCACCGCCAAGAGATCCGGGGCAAGAATGTGGTCTGCATAGTGAGTGGCAGCAACAATGACATTACCCGAATGGAGGAGATGAAAGAGCGTTCCTTGCTTTATGAAGGCTTGAAACACTATTTTATTGTCAATTTTCCGCAGCGCCCGGGCGCATTGCGCGAGTTTGTGGTCAATGTGCTTGGCCAGAACGATAATATTGTCCATTTTGAATACACCAAAAAGAACAACCGCGACAAAGGCCCAGCCCTGATCGGAGTGGAAGTAAATTCCCCCGAGGATTACGAACACTTGATCCATCGGATGGATGCGGCCAATTTCGTTTACGAACTGGTGAACAACCGGCCTGATTTGTTCACGATCCTGATTTGATAGCTTGGGAAGAAACTTGGCCAATCGGCTGTTGGGGTATTTTGAAAAATATTTCGGGCAAAGTATTGCAAACTTAAAATCATTTCCCATTTTTGCACTCCAAGATAGGCCCAGGTGGCGAAACTGGTAGACGCACCGTCTTCAGGTGGCGGCGCCGTAATGGTGTGGAGGTTCGAATCCTCTCCTGGGCACTACCAAACCCCAACTTGTGAATAACAGGTTGGGGTTTTTATTTATCCGATCCAAGTTTCTAGTCGTCCTTAATTGGGGAATTGCGAACGATCATACCAAATTACCAGTGCCAATTATTTTGGGTATTGCATGGAGCAAGTCATCGTAGTCTTCGATATTGGAAAAACCAATAAAAAGGTTTGCCTGTTCAACCGGCAGTACCAGTTGGTGCACGAAACCGTAGCCCAGTTGCCCGAAACCAGGGACGAGGCGGGCGATCCCGGTGAAGATTTGCCCCGGCTGACCGAATGGGTGCTCGCGCGTTGGCGGGAAGTGTTGAGCCAGCTCAAGTTTGAGGTGATCGCCGTCAATTTTTCCACTTATGGGGCTTCATTGGTGCTGCTGGGCAAAGCGGGCCTGCCCGTTGCCCCGCTCTACAATTACCTAAAACCATATCCAAAATATTTGCAGGATCAATTTTATACCCTGTACGGTGGCGAGGCGGAGTTTTCCCGGTGTGCGGCCTCGCCAGTTTTGGGCAGCCTCAATTCGGGGATGCAGCTTTACCGGGTCAAATACGAGCAGCCCGATCTATTTGGCCAAATAGCCTGGGCCCTGCATTTGCCCCAATATTTTTGTTACCTGTTTTCGGGCCAATGTTTTTCCGACTGCACTAGCCTCGGTTGCCACACCAACCTTTGGGATTTTGACCAGAACCAATACCATCGCTGGGTGGCTGCTGAATCGATACTGGACAAATTGGCCCCGATCCGAAGCGCGCGCCCGGCCCTGAGCTGCCGCGAGCCCGCAATCCAAGTGGGGATCGGCCTGCACGATAGTTCTGCGGCCCTCATTCCCTACCAAATCTCAAGCAATGAACCCTTTGTGCTGATTTCGACGGGTACTTGGTGCATTTCGCTCAACCCATTCAACCATGACCCGCTCACGGCCCATGAGTTGCTAAACGATTGCCTGTGCTACCTGAGCTACGAGGGCAAGCCGGTCAAATCGGCCCGCCTGTTTGCCGGGGCCGAGCACGAGGAACGCACCAAACAGATTGCTGACCGGTTTGGGATCTCCCCCCATTTTTACCATTCCCTCACGTATGAAATTGCGTTGGACAAACAGGCCGCTGAGCAAGCATCGCCCGAAAAAGTGTATTTCTGCTTTATGCAGTCGCTGGTGGACAGACAGATAATATCTACCCGGTTGGTGCTCACCGACCGAACGCCCGTCAAGCAGATTTTTGTGGATGGCGGTTTTGCCAAAAATGAGATTTATTTGACCTTGCTGGCCCAAGCTTTCCCCGACCTGCGGGTTTTGGCCGCCGGAGTTGGGCAAGCCAGTGCCTTGGGGGCGGCTTTGGCCATGCCGGTCAATTGGAATAGGTGATGGATCCCCATTTGATTTTTCTTTCTTGATCGGGGTTCTGGTCAACGGGGCAGTTTTCTGGGAACATAAAATGGTGTACCTTTACGATTGAACCGTTGAATGACACATGGAAATCACCGCCGAAAAATTGTACACCTATGCCGATTACCTGACCTGGCAGATCGACGAATACGTGGAGCTGTTGCGGGGCCGGGTGCTCAAAATGTCGCCCGCGCCCATGCGGCGGCACCAAGAGGTATCGAGTAGGTTACATATTAAAATTGGCGTGTTCCTCGAACTGCAGCCATGCCGGATCTATTCGGCCCCCTTCGATGTGCGGTTCCCGCGCCGGGCGGGGGAGGAGGCCGACGGTCAGATCACCACGGTGCTGCAGCCCGATCTGTGCGTGGTGTGCGATCCGGCCAAGCTGGACGATCGGGGCTGCGTGGGCGCGCCCGACTGG
>JBBQXF010000126.1:0-13720 GCA_038209965.1 Cytophagales bacterium
TGAGCAATCCATTGGAAGGGCAGTATGGCCGAGTAGCATCGTGGAGCGTTTTATCGTGTTGGACAAACCAGACGGGGCAGTCACCGATAAAGCGGCAATAAACGCAAGTTTAAATAAATAAACACAACCTTTGCGTTTATGCCTCCCAATATAGAAAAACAATCATAAAACGCAAAAAATGTTTTAATTTTAGTAAAAAATATAGATAAAGACTTGCTTGAGCAGATTGCAAGAACATTGATACCGGAATTGCCACCTTTTTCAAAAAACTGAACAATTTGTAGGATATGATATTTTTTACCGTTTCTTACTAACAAACATAGTTTTGAAGGCAAGGCGGTTTTTTATAGAGTTTTTTCTTCTCTCCTATGATGGTAATTACTTCAAAAATAGTAAAATATTCATTGTCTATGAGTTTGCTAAATTGCAGAGCATTTTTTTCATAATGACTTACGTCTTCTATCTTATCAGCCTCAAAACAATCTGTTTATTTGTTGTTGGTTTGGCAAGCTGAAGACTGAGAAGGGGGGAAGGTTGTTGGTGAGCTTCGCTAACACCAACAAGGGCATAAAAACCTTAAATTTGATGCGTTTAACCTATCTTGACTTGACTTTCCAAATATTATCCTTATATTTGTTGTGTCCTTCGGGGCTAAGTTCTTCTTTCTTTTGATGTTTCACAACGCAAAAATAGGAATAACTTTTTTTATTTGTTTATACAGCCTATGTTAAAGTTATAAGGAACCGCATTTTCACAGAAAAAAAATATGACAACAAAACAAATTTTATTTACCCTAATTTTTCTTACTGTATCTATTATTAGTGCCGAGGCACAAACCGATAAGAATTCAACCCTATTTATAGAACTTAAAAAGCAAGATAGCATTTTCTTTGAACGAGGGTTTAATCAATGTGATTTGGATTATTTGGGAAGTCACATAGCCGATGACTTTAAATTTTATCACGACCAAAGTGGTTTTCAGGACAAAAAATCGTTTTTTGAAAACACGAAAAAGTATATTTGCTCAACGCCCAATCAAAAGCCAATCAGAAAGGTAGATGAAAAAAGTTTGGAAGTTTTTCCACTCTATAATAATGGCAAATTATACGGGGCTATTCAAAATGGCATTCACGACTTTTATATCCGAGAGGACAACAAGGAAGATATACATACAAGCAAGGCTAAATTCACGCACTTGTGGCTATTGGAAAATGAAAATTGGTTGTTGAAAGAAGTCCTAAGTTTTGACCATAATGACCCTGCAAAAACAATAGTGCAAAATACTTTTGAAAAAGAAATAGAACAACTGCTGATTCGAGAAAAAGTTCCTGCATTGGGTTTAGGGATTATTGAAGACGGCAAATTGAAGCAAATTCAGGTTTTTGGCAATATAGATACAAATATTTCTGCTTCTTATAATTCCATTTTCAAAGTGGCATCCCTGACAAAACCTATCACAGCGTTGGTTACATTAAAATTAATTAGTGCTGGAAAATTAGGATTAGATGAATCTCTTGACAAATATTGGATAGACCCTGATGTGAAGAATGACAAATTAATACAAAAACTTACCCCAAGAATTATTCTTTCCCATCAATCTGGTTTTCCTAATTGGCGTTATTTAACCCAAAATAAAAAACTGACCTTTGAATTTGAACCTGGAACTAAATTTCAATATTCGGGCGAAGGATTTGAATACTTGAGAAAAGCATTAGAAAAGAAGTTTGGTAAAAGTTTGGAAGAACTTGCCAATTCATTAGTTTTTAAACCCGCAAAAATGAAGGATACCCATTTTTGGTGGGATAAATCGATGGACGAAAAAAGATATGTCAAAAATTATGATAAAAATGGAGAAGCATTTGAAACTGTCAAATACTATGAAGCAAATGCTGCCGCAAATCTCTTGACTACTGTAGAAGATTATGGAAATTTCCTTACCTATATTTTAAATGGTGCAGATTTATCACAATTAGTATTTGACGAAATGCAAAAGAATCAGGTTCAGCTTAAGGATAATGATTATTTTGGACTTGGATGGGAAAAAATAACAGGATTTAGTAATGATGAATATGCTTTAATGCACACGGGAAAGGATCCTGGTGTAAATACATTAGCAATCATATTTCCCAAAAGTAAAAATGGCTATGTAATTTTTTTAAACGGAGATAATTCTGGTAAAGTATTTGAAAAACTTTTAACTAAACATTTGTATCAAGGAAATGAACTTTGGAATAAAAGATAAACGGTGCCTAACAGCTGTTGGGAAAAAGTGGCGGTTCAGTGCTCCGCAGACAGTTTTGTGGTTAATTAAACATTGGTTCTCCGCATCATCATTAGTGGTAAAAATCACCACCTTCGCCAAGCCGCAAAACGTTATATGCCATTTTACCGAAATACCGAAACTGATATAAAAAAATGTATAATGAAAAAACTTTTAACCTTACTATTCTTCTTTACTTGTTTGACGACAGTACAATGTCAGACAACAAAAAAAATCAGTACTCCCGAAAAAGACTTTGAAAAATTTTGGACGACTTTTAAAGACAACTATGCTTTTTTCAAACTAAAAGGAGTTAATTGGGACAGCACATATTTCAAGTACCGTCCTATGGTTACAAAAAAAACAAATGAAAAAAAACTTATTGCAATCTTTGGACAAATGGTTGAACCATTGAAAGATGGACACATTACGATTTCAAAAGGTGAACAAATACTTTATAAAGTTAAAAAGCCTTCTTATTTTCGACAGGAATTTAAAGGCATTGAAAAAGAATTTTGGCAAACAGTAAATAAAACTTTGCAGACAAATAATTTTACACAACCAAAAGGAATAGGACCAATTTTTAAAGACGAGAATTTATATTACGTTGCACATAACACAGAAATTGGATACATAAGAATAACGAGATGTTTTGGAAATCCTGAAAGCATTTTTGACGACAAAATAGAAGAAACTGATACAAAATTAATGCTCACTCTATTTGACAGTCTATTGACTTCGCTCTCAAATAAAAAAGCACTTATCATTGACCTACGAAGTAACGGTGGTGGACACGGTGGAATTGAATTAGCAAGTAGATTTGTAAAAGAAAAAACATTGACACATTACAAAGCAATTAGACGCAAAGGTGGTTATGAAAATTTTACGACACTTGAACCAAACTATATTGAACCAAATAAAGATGTTCAGTTTTTAAAACAAGTTATAATTTTGACAAACGACAAGACAGCAAGTTCGGCAGAAGATTTTACTATCTCTTTGTATAAACAATCAAACATAACGACAATTGGAACAAACACTTCGGGAATGTTATCAGATATGTTTGGAACAGACTTGTCAAATAAAATTTCGTTTACACTTTCAAATCAATGTTATTATTCAACAGACAAAAAAATATTGGAAGACATTGGAGTACCCGTAAAAATTGAAGTAATAAATTCAAAAATTGACATCAGTAATGTAATTGACCCTGTAATTGTTAAGACAATGGAAACACTAAATGAATAAAAAAACGGCAGGTAACAGCACCTATAAAAAAATTGGCGGTTCAGTGGTTAAATGGATCTCTGTGCCTCGTATCAAGTTTTGTGGTGGCAGACAGTTTTATGCTTTTAAACCCCACCATTAGCCAAGCTTATTCCGTTGGCGGCAATGTCGAATACAGGCAGGACAAACCGACAACATCTGACAGGTCAAACCGGGAAATGGGTCAGTCGGGCTTGGTGGCAATGGAAACCCGTGCTTTGAGCTTGGTCGCGATGCTGGCCACGTCCACCAGATACTGCACCGGCACAGTTCTGTCCACGTTGAGCACCACCACTCCGTCCTCTTTGCCCAGCAGCAGTGTCGACAATTCGGCCTCCAGCCGGGCAAAGGGCACTTCCACTTCGTTGACATAAAAACGTTTCTGGGCGGTAATGCCCACGTTGACCTTGGGCATCACTTTGCCGGCCACTTTGCTCGTCGGCACGTTGATTGGCAGGCCCGAGGGCGTGACGAAGTTGGAGGTCAACAAAAAGAAAATGAGCAGTAAAAACACCATGTCCGTCATGGAGGACATGTTGAACGACGGGTCAACTTTATTTCGAGAGCCTAAATTCATGGAACAGTAACAGTTGAAATCCAAAAAAAGGGAACAGATAGGTGGCCCGAAAGCCGGAAAAACGCGACCTAGTGCGGTTTTTCCAATAAATCCAGAAACTCGATGGTGGTCAGTTCCATATTGTAGGTCACTTTTTGAACTTGGGTCACGAGGTAATTGTAGCCGATGTAGGCGATGATACCCACGATCAGTCCGGCGGCGGTGGTGATCATGGCTTCATAAATGCCCGAGGAAAGCAACTTGGGACTGACGGATCCTTCTTCTTGGGCAATGGCGATAAAGGCGGAGATCATCCCCACCACCGTCCCGTAAAAACCTACCATTGGCCCAGCCCCCGAAATGGTGGCCAAGAGGCCCAAGTTTTTTTCCAATTTGTACACTTCGATCTTGCCTGCGTTCTCAATGGCAGCTTCAATATGCTTGATGTCGCGGCCCAGTTTATTGATCCCTTTTTCCAAAATCCGGGAAATGGGGCTGTCTTCGCGGGCACAAATGCCCCTGGCCCGCTCGATGCTGCCTTCCAGCACGGCAGACTTCACTTCGTTGAACAATTGGGTGGGATCGGCTCCGGCCTTGCGGATGTTGAGCAGCCGCTCACCAATAATGTACACGGCAATGATGCCCAACAGTGCTAGCGGGATCATGGTCAGCCCACCCGCCAAGACGAGGTTGATCAAGGTAACTTGTTCTGGGGCAACGGCGGCATCGATGGCCGTCGTATCAATCTGGAAAAGAATCATACTGCTTATTTGATCAAGAAAAATGGTTAGAACATGGCAATTCTCCACAAAACCTTACCCAAAGAGGAGGTTTGGAACATTATTTTTTCCCCACCCAAGCGCCCGGGTACTTGCTGCTCAATTGGGCGGCTTTGGTGTTGGCTTCCTGCTCGGTCACAAATCCCATCACCCGCACCCGATAAAGTTTCTTTTCGGGATGCAGTGAAATTTCAATATCATAGCCCAAGTTTTCCAACTTTGTTTTCAAGGTTTTGGCGGTTTTTTCGTTGGAAAATGCCCCCAAGTTAACGTAGTAGTCGCCATTGCCCGCCCCAGTGGGTGAAATCTTTTGGCCGGTAGCCCCGTTTGGCTTCGGGTCGGCGACCTTAGTGTCTGGGGTGGTGGTGGGCACTTTATCGGCCACTGATTCGTTTGGCTTGGCATCCTCGGCCGCTGGTGCTTTCTCATCCGCTGCTTGCTCATTGCTGGCTGGAGGATCAACTGAACGCATATCGGTTTGGACGATCGCTTCTTTGCCCCCAAACATGGCTTTGAAACTGTTCATGGCGTCGTCATTGAAGAATAAGAACAACAGGCCGACAAACAGGATCAGCAGGGGGATCAGGAGCGACCACCAGAGCACTTCAGATTTTTGTTCGGTTTTTCTCTCAGGTATAGGTGGGGGAGGGGGTACCGCTTTAGCTGATCCATGATCAGATTTGTCGGAACTGGCTTGGGCAGAGCCCACTGGAGCACCTAGCCCAACTGCTTTTTTGGCCAATTTGGGCAGCCCAAAGTTGTCGCCCAATAAGCTGAAAGCATCTTGCTCGTTGAGTGTGATGCTCCCGTGGCTGTCTTTGAGCAGTGTGCCCACCCCATCGATGGCGTAGGCTCCAGTCGTGCCAATGGCGGTGTAAATGCGTTGGACGTAGTGCAGCAGTTGTTCATCAAAAGCGGACTTGTCCAAATGGGCAGACTGACAGACGGTCTGCTCAAAAAGGAGGCCATCATCTTCCTCCAGGATCGAGAAAGAAACTTGGCGAAGTGGCGGGGTTATTTCGTTGGTTGTTTTATCAATCATCGCACCCACACTTTTGCTGGTGAACGTACCCAACTTGGGCACGACTACTTTATCGTGCCGCTGCAACAACTGAGCAATATATTGATCCATGGAGATTGGCTGATTTGTCATCAAGGAGTTTTCGTTTTTCAGTAAACAAAGATAGGGAAATTGGACTTTTCCCCGCAATGAATAGCAAGTATAAGCAAAAAAAGTGAATGTTGGTGCGTTCTGCAACGTTGGTCGGCCCCGTTTTGCAAAGTCGAGGAATTTGCAAAACAAAAGTTGCAGACTTTGGCCTATCCAATTGGCAAAGTCCCAGCCTTCGCCAAGCCGAGGGAATCTTTCATCCAGCAACTATTACAGCTTGATAAATTTTTTGGTGCAACTGCCCGAAGCAGTCTGGAAAGTCAAGAAATAGATGCCCGGTGGCCAGCTTTGGGCATCCAGCTTGGCTGGGGCACTGGTGAGCGATTGGGCCAAGAGTTTACGCCCGGCAATATCATGGATATGTACGCGGGCAGGGACTTCGCCAGCCCAAGTAAGCTGAAGCTGGTCGGTTACTGGGCTGGGGGCGAGCACTAGGGGCGTGGTTACTTCCCGTTGGTTCACCGCGATAATACTAGAATATTGAACTGGTTGATCCGGATCCACGATGGCCAAACGGTAATAATTTTGCCCCGGGAGTGGTTGCCGATCCATCCATTCGTAGGAAGATTGGCTGGTGGAGTAGGGGATTTGGCCCAGCGTCACAAAACTTTCCCAGTTGGTTTCACCCGACCGTTGCACCAGAAAAGTGGGCAACTCGCCAGTGGTGCGGGCTTGCCAACGCAACTGGTGGCCCCCGACCACCGCCCGGCCCGAGAAATGGGACAAGGTGATGGGCAGCAGGTTGAGATCGTCAGAAATCAGAAAATTGTCAAGTTGGATAGTGGAATTATTGTTTTGAAACGTAAAGCGGATCTCGTCCATGTTTTGGGTAGGAGTTGTGACGACCACCTGATCAACCATCAACAAACTATTGGCCCAAACATCATATCTACCACTGGCTATATTGCGCCGAAGGCCCGAGGGCGTATAATAGCTCAACACGCCGCTGCCGCTGTTGTTTAGCACCCAAGTGATGCGCTGCCGCCCACTCAGCGAGCTGCTGTTAAAATCGGAGACAATGTTGCGAAGGGCAAAATTGGTCGATCCACTGGTTAGGTTGAAGCTTAGACGGGCATAGGTTGCGAGGTTGACGTTTGGATTGCTATCTTCTGGAAATCCCGACCCAACGAAAATACTGGCTGCGCTCATGCTGCTGGCCCCTGCACTCATTACCTCAAAATCAAATTGGACAATCAAAAATGGTGGGCTGCTGCTCGTTGAATAGAAATTGGCCGTCCGATTGAAATAGGCGGTGCTGCCCATTCCAGCGTTCGATTCCATTTCTAGGTTGCCAGCCGTAATGCGCACGGCCGAATTGGCCCCGCTGGTGGAGAGCGAAGTAAACTGGCCGATATTTGGGGTGGCGCTCACGTAGCTGCTCACCACCGTCGAGGCGGAAAAATCTTGCCGGAACAGTATCGTTTGACAAACGGCGGACTTGGCAAAGACTAAGATAAGAACAAGGGCAACGATGGTTGATCTCATGACTGTAGAGGGCTTTTTGGTAAACAAATGTAATAAATAACGAATGACAGCGATCGGTCTTCTGATAAAATATTGTATTTGTACAGTATCTGATTTGTTTAATCATATTTGCAAATAATTTAGTTTAAACAATCAGCCAAGTAATCGGTTTAACCCTTACAGGTATTTTCCTGGTAAGCCAAGTAACCAGCAAATGAACCTTAAAGAACGATTTGACAAACCCAAAATGATCTGCCCGTTGATGTGCTGGGAGTTTATGCTGGAACCCGCCAGCCGAGAAATCTCCGAAAAAGCCAAACGCATCAAAGCCAGGGTAAAGCTTTCCCCAAATGAAAACCAAGCAAGTCCCGACCAAGCCCCCGATCCTGATCGAGGGGACTGATTATTACATCGAGAATGGATTTTGGGTATTTACGGCCCATCACCATCGCCTGCGCGGCCATTGCTGCAAAAGTGGCTGCCGCCATTGCCCGTACGGGTTCAAAAAGATTTCGGACAAAAACTGACCGAGTTGCCCATGCCCGAACCTGATATGTTGGATTTACTGCAATCCGCTTTTTTGCTCAACCAGCAAGGGGCCGCAGTATTGGGCACCTGGGTGGTGCTCAATTTTGTGGTGAGTGGTGTTCTATGGCGGCGGTCGGTCGGTTTCATCCAACATTTCCACCAGATGAACCTCGCTTGGAACGTGGTCAATTTGTTGCTGATCGTTTTTACCTTGCGGCAAGTCGTACCGCTCGCCATTTCGGCCGGGGAAATGGTAGCGTTACAGTATTTCAACGAAAAAATCTACTTGTTTAATGCGGCCTTGGACATTGGCTACTTGCTTTTGGGCCTTTTTTTGACTGAAAAGGCCAAGACCTCGCCCAAACGCGGGGCAATGCTCAAGGGGTTCGGCCATTCCATTGTGTTGCAGGGAATGTTTTTGCTGGGTTTTGATTGGGTCCTATTTTATTTGCACACTGAACTGACCGAAAAAATGCTAAAGTTCATTGACCTTTAGTCAGTTACGACCCATTAATGAGTTTTTTGGTTTATAATTAAGCAGCAGTATTTCGTAAAAAATCAATGTTTAAGTAGTTTTTGGGCCAAGGTTGTCCCTTTTCGCAAACCAATTATTGCGGGGCTTAGTGCAACCCGCACCCCCTTGAATGCTTATGACCAATTATACCATTGGCCATAAGCCAATCATCGGCTTGCAAAAAATGGTTGCCAACTCGTTGGGAGTGAGCAACCATTGACAACATGACCGGGTTTGGGACAAACTGCTATTTTTTTACCTGTCGTTTCCACACATCAGTTCGGCCAAAAAGCGACACCCCAATAAAACCCCTGACTTCCAGAGTATTGTCATCGGTCATTTTGATTTCGCAACTGTAATCACTGCCATTTTCGGGGTCATAGATCCGGCCTTCTTCCCATATTTTATTGCCTTTGTATTTAAAATCGCGCAAATTGGTCAGACCCAACAATACCCGGGTACGTTGACTTTCATCGCTGTTGTTTTTGTCGACTTTGGGCTTCCCACTCTCATCAGTTGGTTCTTTGAGCCAGACCAATTTGCCATGATACATGTCATTTTCTTTGTAGATTTTGACCATCCCTTTGCCCGATCCAGTTTTCCAAACCCCAAGCACTTTTTCAGCATGTTCATCGGTCGCCAGTAAGTTTGCGGTGGTAAGAGTTAGGGCAAGCAAACTCGCCAATCCAAGCCAGACATATTTGTTTCCCATTTTCATTTTCTAGTTTTAATTTGAAGTACAAAAAATTCAATTAGTAAACAAAAAAAGGGAAAAAATGTTTGGGCGTAACACCTTCGAGTCGTTGCTCGGCGCCAAGTCACTGGCCCAAACACGGCTAATACCCGTATTTGTCTTTCCAGCGACTGCGCAAAAAGGCCCGAAGCTCGTTCTCGCGCGGGTTGAGTCCCGGATCATAAAACTTACTGCCGCTGAGTTCAGTGGGCAAAAATTCCTGCTCGACAAAATTGCCGGGATAGTCGTGCGCATAGCGATAGCCCTTGCCATAGTCCAGATCGCGCATGAGCTTGGTGGGCGCGTTGCGCAAGGGGAGGGGCACGGGCAGGTGACCGGTTTCTTGCACCCGCTGTTTGGCAGCTTTGATGGCCAGATAGGACGCATTGCTCTTGGGCGAAGCCGCCAGATACGTAACCGTTTGGGCCAGGATGAGTTCTGCCTCGGGATAACCCACAAAAGTGACCGCTTGGAAGCAGTTGGTGGCCATGACCAAGGCCGTAGGGTTGGCGTTGCCGATGTCCTCGGCGGCCAAAATCAGCAGGCGGCGGGCAATGAACTTGGGTTCTTCGCCGCCCTCGATCATGCGGGCCAGCCAATACACGGCCGCGTTGGGATCGGAGCCGCGCACCGATTTGATGAACGCCGAGATGATGTCGTAGTGCTGCTCGCCATCCTTGTCGTAGAGGACAGTGCGGCGTTGGGCCACTTCTACCATCAATGTATCGGTAATAATGGCCTGCTCACCCACTACCGAATCGATGGCCAGTTCCAGCAGGTTGAGTAATTTGCGGGCATCGCCCCCGGCCAAGTTGAACAGGGCCGCGGTTTCAGCTAAGTGGATGGTCTTTTGTTTGGTGGTTTGCTCCAAGGCCACGCCCCGATCCGCAATCAGGCGCAAGTCGGTTTCTTCCAACGGTTTGAGCAAAAATACTTGACAGCGCGAGAGCAGGGCCGAGTTCACCTCGAAGGAGGGGTTTTCGGTAGTGGCCCCGATGAGCGCAATCGTGCCTTTCTCCACTGCGCCCAGGAGGGCATCTTGCTGCGACTTGCTGAAACGGTGGATCTCATCGATGAACAAGATGGTTCCCTGGCGGAACCGCGCCCGTTCGATCACTTCGCGCACTTCTTTCACCCCAGCACTGATGGCGCTCAGGGTAAAAAACGGCCGGTCCAAGGCTTGGGCGAGCAGTTGGGCGAGGGTGGTTTTGCCCACTCCGGGCGGGCCCCACAAAATGATGGAGGCCAAGTGGCCGGTCTGCACCATTCGGCGCAACACCCCGTTTGGGCCCACCAAGTGAGCCTGCCCGACGTATTCCTCTAGGTTTTGGGGGCGCAAACGTTCGGCCAGTGGGGTAGTGCTGTTCATAAAAGGTCATCAAGTGGGGTCTGGCCCGGCCAGTCCGCTGCCAAACGGGGGCCAATGTATTTAAAAAAAGATGGATACGCTACTTTTGGTCGCAAAAAGCCATAAAAATTGAAAAATATGTTTTTTTATCCAAGTTGTAATTTGTTTCTGGGTTCGGCAGATTCAGCCCCTGCGCATCCTTCCGAAACTGGGCTGGTAGGGCAATATGCGGTTGGCTGCCGGGAGTAATTCTTGGTGGAAAGGGTAATGAAAACGCAGCAAAAGTCAGACTTTTGCTGCGTTTTTTCTACTGTTCAGGGACGGCACATCTTGGGCAAGCAAAGGAATGGCTAAGTGGTACTAACCACCACGATTTTCATCCTATCGGCTTTGGCCACACTTTGGCAAAAGATTACCCATTCTTTGTGCTTTTATTTGGGAAAACTCCCCCGGTTGACACTCATTTTTCGGATGTAGGTCACCGTGCGGCCCTCAAATTTGACCGAGGCCTGGTATTCGCCAAAGGCAGATTTAAAGGCAACGTCCTCGGGTTTATGCTCC
The DNA here is from genome assembly GCA_038209965.1 of Cytophagales bacterium. Taxonomy (GTDB): domain Bacteria; phylum Bacteroidota; class Bacteroidia; order Cytophagales; family Thermoflexibacteraceae; genus JALONO01. The sequence continues at coordinate 11,181 of JBBQXF010000126.1, forward strand.
AAGAAATAGCCTTCGGGCAATTGAAATTGGATGGTGTCATTGTCCACATAGTCGTACAGGCTGACTTCCACCGCGCTTCTTCGGTTCTCCATTTCGGCGGGCAACACTTCCCACTTGGAGAGCAAGTTGGGCTGGAGGAAGAGGCGTTTGCCACTTTTGGCCGCCAGTGCGTTGATCTGGAGGGACAGGTTTTCCGTTACTACGGGGATCCGGGTTTTCTGCCGGGTCAGTTGGAAGGATTTTATCTCAAAATTGGCCAGTTTGATTTTTTCGTACAACCATTTCTTTTGTTCATCGGGAGCAAAAGTGGCATACCGATCGATATAGCCTTCGTCTTGTTGGAGGCCACTGTATTGGGTTCGTACTTGGGCAGTGGCGTGGCCCTCCGCGCTGATCTGTACCTCGGCTTTTCGGTGCAAGAAATTATCTTTTCTGGTGTAGCGCGGGGTGCGGATCAGCTTGCCCCCCTCGGGCGTGATGGCCAACGCGTAGCGATCGCCGGTGAAATCACCCATGTAGCCCACTGCCTGAGATTGGCTGGTGCACTCCAGCCAAGTAGTGTCCCGCTCCAGCGGCACGCACAGCACAATATGGTTAAATTGACTAGAAGGGAAATTGGGGATAAAATCGTCTTTTTCAGTTTTGCCGGCCTTGATCAAGGTATAGTGCTACTCGATGCCCACTACGTTGAGCAGTGCCTTCATGTAGTTGGACAGGGCTTTGCAGTCGCCGTAGCCCTTGCTGTCCACCTTACTGGCCGGGAAAGGCTGCCAGCCCCCAATGCCCAATTGAATGCCCACGTAGCGGGTGCGGGACTGCATGTACTCGTACAAGACCTTGATCTTGGCTTCTTTGCTGGGAATATTGGCCACCAGTTCCCGCACTTTGGCTTGGGTTTCGGCGGGGAGTTCTTCGCGGCCCGCATTGAGTAGTAGTTGCCACTTGCCCAGGGCTTCCCAACTGTTCATTTCGCCTTTGTAGCCTTCCACCTCAAAAGTGGTCGGGGTAATGCTGAGTACCGGCAGTGATTGCAATCCCAGCGGGCTGTTCGGCTCGGTTTTGGGCATTACTGGAAGGTTTTTCCAGGTTCAGCGATATATTTTCTTGCCCTCGCTAGTGCTGCTCATTTCCACCTTGTTGGTCAGGTTTTGGGTGTGGTAGCGCAGGTCGGGAAAATCGGTCGGCACCACCACTTCAATCACTGAGCTTTCCACGGCCGCTTTTGGGTCGCTTTGCACATACCAAGTTTCATAGTGCATCAGGTTCAAATCTTCGGCCTCATATTCAAACTCCACTGTGAATGGGTAGGCAGTGCGCGCAAAAGTGGCTACTTTGACCCGGCTATCCGATACAAACGAAACCCCGTCAAAAGTGCCATTGTCCTGAATGTCACTTTTCTTTAACTTGGCTATCACCTTGCCGTACTGATCATATACCATCCCTTCCAGCCGGTTAATTTTAAATAGCTTATAGTAGCTCAGCCGCTTTGTAGCGTAATGGATCGCCTCTTCGTTCAAGATGGTGACAGCAAAGCGCATTTTTTTGATGGCCCGACCAATGCCTTGGATATCGAGAATTTCCTCATCGGCCCGGATGACAGCATTGGCGCCTTTGAGCAGTTCGGCGGGGATCTTGCTCACTTCGTATTTGGGCGGGTCGCCCGCTTGTGCCTGCGCAATGATGGAGCAATAGAGGGCCAATGCCCACAGAATGTACTTTTTCATGATCGTTTGATAGTTTTTTGGAATGTTTCAAATTGTTGGTTGGGCAAGTCAGAATCGGTTTTATTGTGGCCTAACCGAGACTTATTACTACTTCTTTTTAAGCACAATTTGTTCGTTTTGCTTGGCCACGATTTTGGCGAAGCTCTCGCGCAAGTTCGGGTATTCCTCCGGGGCAAAAACCGCCCGGTTGACAAAGGTTCGACAAGAAATTTGGATCAAGTTGTCTTGTACACTCACCAAATAGTCAAAACGGATGGCTTTGTCCTCCCATTGGATTCGTTCTGACTTGGGCACTTCTTCCACCACATACCCCTCCGGTACGGTAAAACTCATGGATGTGAATGTGCTGAATGGATAAGAAAAATCAACTGGGCTTTTTCGCTCGGTTGCTTTCAAGGGGTTCTCTTTGGGGGCATAGTGCAGCATGGGATTGAGGTAGATCCGGTCGCCGCCCACTTGGGTAAACTCTTGGCTTTGGTAAGTGCCTTTCCCTTTTAAGGGCAAATCATACTCGTGCAAATTGGTGAGGCTGTCTTTGAACAACTCGTACTCTTGCAAGCTGGCACTTGATGGTTCCTCTTCGCTCAATGTGTGCTCGTAGTTGGCAAATTTTTGCCGAACCTGCAACGCCTCATAACCCTGTAAGTTGAGTTGAATCTGGCCGTTCAGTTCGCCATTTTTGGCAATATCGAGCTTGGCCACAATTATTTTGCCTGATTTGGAGCGGTTTTGCAAGTCTATCCAGCGGTGTTCGTTGCCATCGTTGCTGAGCAGGCCCTCGCCATTGAGCACCTCGGCGGGCAGCATCCCAATTGG
>JBBQXF010000127.1:0-13607 GCA_038209965.1 Cytophagales bacterium
GAAGTGGAAAGCCCGACCGCCAAGAAACTCTTTTTGGAGGATCGCCGGTCGGGTGAGTTCTACTACCTGCAACCGGGCCGCAACCATACCCTGAACCTGTCGGCCGGCCACCACCGCGACCGGTTCTACCTGCGCTCGGCCAGCGAGGTAGCGGGCCAACCTGTCCAAGTGGGCGAAACTGCCGGGGCTTTCGCCTTTGGCCGGGATCTGTTCGTGGGGGCCAGTGAAACCGCCGAGGTGGCCGTTTACAGCACCCTGGGCACCCTCGTCCAGCGCTTCGCCAACGTGCCCCCGGGCGGGCTGCGCCGCCTGGCTGCCCAAGTGCCCACCTCGGGCGTGTACGTGGTCAAAGTGGCCACCGCCACCGGATCAGTGGAAAAAAGGGTCTGGTTGGAAAAATAAACTGGTACACAACCGCTGGCAGTGGTTGAAAACCCTGCCAGCGGTTAATAGTCCGAGAATCCTGTCAGTGGTTCAAAACCCTGCCATGGGTTACCCCCGTTGTGCAAAGTCTGTGACTTTGCACCCGAAATAAGCGAAAGTCTGCGACTTTCGCCAGCACGACGGCCTTCGCTCCGTTGTTGGTGTTGGCGAAGCGCACCAATAACAAAGAAAGGGTAAAAAATCCTGCCAGTGGTTGTCATTCAAAACCCCCGGCTTGGCAACTGCCAAGCCGGGGGTTGTTCCCAGCCAAACGGTTGCCTAGCGGAACTTGGTCTTGAGCTTGGCCAATAATGTGGCCATGTCCTCTTCCGGCGCTGGGGCCGTTTTCTTCACCTCGGGGCTTTTTTCCGTCGGTTTGACCTTGGGAGCGGATTGATTAGCTGGTTTTTTCGCCAATTTTTCGCTCGCTTTGGCGACCGGTTTTACGGGTTCGGTTGCCTTGCTTTTGCGCTCAAAATTGCTTTTGCGCTCATCGCCCTTGCTGGGGTTTCTGGCCGTGGGCTTGGCTTGGGCGTTGAGATCCGACTTCATGCTCAAAGCGATGCGCTTGCGGGCAATGTCCACCTCGACCACCGTTACCATTACTTTTTGCTGGACTTTGACTGCTTCATTGGGGTTTTCGATAAACCGGTCGCTCATTTGGCTGAGGTGGACCAGCCCATCTTGGTGAACTCCAATATCGACAAAAGCCCCAAAAGCAGTGATATTGGTAACAATGCCCGGCAGGCGCATCCCTAGTTTCAGGTCTTCCATCGTGTGCACGCCTTCCGCGAAGGCAAACGCCTCAAACTGCTCCCGGGGATCGCGCCCAGGCTTGGCCAGTTCCTTCATGATGTCCTGCAAAGTGGGCAGGCCAACGGTCTGGGTCACGTATTGCTTGAGGTTGATCATTTTGCGCAGCTCTTCTTTGGTCATCAGATCGCGCACGGTGCATTGGAGGTCTTTGGCCATTTGCTCCACTATACCATAGCTTTCCGGGTGGACCGCACTGGAATCCAGCGGGTTTTCACCATCGCGAATGCGCAAAAAACCGGCGGCTTGTTCAAATACTTTTTCGCCCAAGCGGGGCACTTTCATCAGGTCTTGGCGGTTTTTGAACGCGCCCTTCAAATTGCGGATATCGATGATGTTCTGGGCCAGAGATGGGCCAAGGCCCGATACATAAGTCAGCAATTCTTTGCTGGCCGTATTTACTTCCACACCGACGGCATTTACGCAACTGACCACCACGTCGTCCAGCGAATTTCTCAACAAACCTTGATCCACATCGTGCTGATATTGGCCCACGCCGATGGCCTTGGGATCAAGTTTGACCAGTTCGGCCAGGGGATCCATGAGCCGGCGGCCAATGGACACCGCCCCCCGCACGGTCAAATCGTGGTCGGGGAACTCCTTGCGGGCTATGTCGGAGGCCGAATAGACCGAGGCCCCGCTTTCATTGACCATCACCACTTGGATTTTGTGGGGCAGGTGGAGGTTGCGGACAAACACTTCAGTTTCGCGGCCCGCCGTGCCATTGCCGATCGCAATGGCCTCAATGTCATGCTTTTCGCACAGGGTGCGGATAGTAGTGCCCGAATCGGCCAGCCGCTTGTTCTCGTGCGGGTAGATCACGTCGTTGGCCAGCAGTTGCCCTTGGGCGTCGAGGCACACTATCTTGCAGCCGGAGCGGAAGCCCGGATCAATGGCCAGCACCCGCTTTTGCCCCAAGGGAGCGGCCAGCATCAGTTGGCGCAAATTATCGGCAAATACGCGGATGGCTTCCAGATCGGCCCGCTCCTTGGACACAGTGCGGATCTCGGTTTCCATCGATGGCCCCAAGAGGCGCTTGTAGGAATCTTTGACCGCCAAGCGCACTTGCTCACCGATGGGTGAGTCGTTCTTGACAAATAATTGATACAATCGGTAGAGGGCATTTTCCTCTTCGGGCGTTGACTCGAGCGACAAGATGTTCTCTTTTTCGGCTCGGCGCAGGGCCAGGATCCGGTGCGAGGGCGCGGCGGAGATCTCCTCCTCCCAATCAAAATAGTCTTTGTATTTCTGGCCTTCGGTTTCTTTGCCCGCGATCACCTTGGCTTTAAACTTGCCTTCCTTGGCAAACAGTTCGCGCATCTGGGCCCGGGAGTCGGGGTGCTCGCTCACTTGCTCGGCAATGATGTCACGTGCGCCCGCCAAGGCTTCTTCAATGGTCTTGACCTCTTTTTCTTCATTGATAAACTTGAGGATCTCGGCCAGCAAATCAATGCTTTCGTCTTGTAGCAATAGTGTTTCGGCCAAAGGTTCCAAGCCTTTTTCGCGGGCAATGGTGGCCCGGGTGCGGCGTTTGGGCTTGAAGGGCAAGTAAATATCCTCCAAACGGGCCATATTGTCGGCCTCATTGATCAATTGCGCCAGCTCGGGGGTGAGTTTGCCCAGTTCGGTCATGGAAGCTAAAATGGCTTCCCGCCGTTTCTCCAGCTCGCGGAGCTGGGCTGAGCGGTCGCGGATGGCCGCCACTTGCACTTCGTCCAAGCTCCCGGTGGCCTCCTTGCGGTAGCGAGAAATGAAGGGCACGGACGCGCCGCCATCCAGCAGATCGACGGTGGCTTGCACTTGCCTCAGGCCGATGGAAAGCTCGGCTGCAATTATCAATAAAATCTTTTCCATTGAAATTCAGGGAACTGGCGAGCGGGGTGACCCATTCTCACCAAATTTTATACTGGGATGAAGGTGATTTTTGGGAAACAGGGTTTATATTTTGGTTATCAAACACTTGCCTTCTGCGGAAATGTGAAACTGCCCGCCACGGTTCAAAAGCAATCAATGCCCACAAAAGTAAACCTTTGCGGGCATTTTCCCTTACTTAACGCAAGTCGGCGGGCATTTTTTACATGCCATACTTTTCTAGCCGGCGATAGAGCGATGACCGGGTGAGGCCCAGTTCGGTGGAAGCTTGGGTGATGTTGCCATTGTACTTCTTCAACACCTTTTTGATCAATATTTTCTCCACTTCTTCCAATTGCATTTGTTCCAAGATCACACTGTCATCGTCACGGGTGGCAGATTGTTGTGGGGCGAAGAACAAGTCTTCGGGCTGGAGGATATTTTTGGCACTCATGATCACCGCCCGCTCCATGGAATGTTGCAGTTCGCGCACATTGCCGGGCCAATGGTAGTTGCGCATTTTTTTATGGGCTGCCGGGCTGATGGTGTGCAAAGTCTTGTTGTATTTTTTGGCATAGAAATCTAGGTAATGGTGGGCCAGGATCTCCACGTCGTCGCCCCGGTCGCGCAGGGGGGGGAGCTGCACCTCGATGGTGTTGACCCGGTACAACAAATCTTGGCGAAACTTGCCGTGTTTCACCATTTCGTACATGGGCATGTTGGTGGCGCAGATGAGGCGCACATCAATCGGTTTGATCTTGTTGGAACCCACCCGCCGCACCTCGCGGTTTTGCAGTACAGTGAGCAGTTTGGCTTGCAGGGGCAGGGCAATGTTGCCAATTTCATCGAGGAAAAGTGATCCGCCGTTGGCTACTTCGAAGCGGCCCGCCCGGTCTTCTTTGGCATCGGTGAAGGCCCCCCGCACGTGGCCGAACATTTCGCTCTCGAACAGCGTTTCGGTGACGGCCCCCAAATCAACGGAGATGAACACCTTTTCGGCCCGGAGCGAGCGGCGGTGGACAGCCCGCGCAATCACTTCTTTGCCCGTGCCATTTTCGCCCAAGATGAGCACGTTGGCATCGGTTTTGGCCACATGCTCAATGGTTTCAAAAACCCGCATCATGGCTGGACTTTGGCCAATAATGTCGGCAAATTTATGGTCAATATCGGCAGAAATCAATTTTTGTTGGGAACGCAACTGGGCCACCTCGTTGCGCGAGGCCCGCAGGTTCGTGGCCGACCACAGAGTAGCCAGCAGTTTTTCATTTTCCCACGGTTTGACCACAAAATCGGCCGCCCCTTCCTTGATGGCCCGCACGGCCAATTCCACATCGCCATAAGCGGTGATCATCACCACTACCGCCGAGGGATCTAGGTTGAGGATTTTGTCCAACCAAAAGAACCCTTCACTGCCACTGCTCACATCCTTGGTAAAGTTCATGTCCAACAGGATCACGTCATACTGTTCATTGTTTAGGATGTTGGGCAGGGTTTCGGGCCGCGTTTCGGTGTCCACTTGCAAGAAATGGCGTTTGAGAAACAGCTTGGCCGCCTTTAACAGGTCTTCGTTGTCATCTACAATTAAGACTTTCCCAGATTTCAACATAGCAAAGGGTTAAAGTTTATGGTCAGGAAGTTGGTAATGTTGCCAATCCGAGCGTTTGCATCACTTGCCAATCAAGCGGTGAGCGTTCCGGCAAAATTGTCAAAGCTTGTGCCGGAAAAACTAAGGATTTTAAACCACTTATTACCAAGACCTTAAAGAAAAAAATTCTCGATATCGGACACTGCTGGCTGTCCGCTATCGGACATGCCTGTGCGCCAACGGGCAAAGCGGGCAAGGGAGGAGCAAACCGGCCGGGCACAAAAAAACCGCGAAAATTACTTTCGCGGCCTCGGATTTACTATGGGAGGATGATGGGGTTCGAACCCACGACCTTCGGTGCCACAAACCGACGCTCTAACCGACTGAGCTACAACCTCCGTGTTTTGGAACGCAAATGTAAGCAAGCCGATCGTTAAAACAAAAAAACCGGGTGTTTCTTTCAAACAAAAGTAGTGGGCCGCCATCAATGTGGCCTGCGTGTACAATAGGCCAACGATCACTTGTGCCAAATCAACCAAAAAACCGCGCAAAGAAAGCAATCCCTTGCGCGGTTTCTTAAACATTGAGGTACAAAAATGGATCGTTTATCGCGCCGGCACGGTAGGTCTATTCCCCGCCAAACAAGCTTCGTTTGTCCAAGTGGTCGTCCAGCTCCAATTTGGGCACGCCGTGCTGGAGCCACTCGGGCGCAGGTTTGCCCTTGAGGTGATGGTCAAAAAATTCCATCATTCTCATCGAATAATCCTTGCGGTTGGGGAGCTTGGCCAAGCCGTGGTTCTCACCTTTGTACTGGATCATTACCACTGGCTTTTTGAGGCGGCGCAGGGCATTGTAAAATTCAACGCCTTGGGTAAAATCCACCGCCCCATCTTTGTCATTGTGGAGCAGGAGCAGGGGCGTGTTTACTTTTTTGACGTGGTACATCGGGGAGTTGCGGTGGTAAGCTTCCCAGTTGTCCCACGGGGGCACGAGGCGGCCTTGCGAAGCTTCAAAAATGGAGCCGTTGCTATTGCCCGAGTTCCAGTAGATGAGGTTGTACATCGAGATCAGGTCGGTGAGCGGAGCACCAGCCGCCGCCGCTTTGAACATATCGGTCTGGGTGATGAGGAAACTGGTCTGATAACCGCCCCATGAGTGCCCGTGGATCCCCATGCGTTGCTCATCGATCATGCCGGTTTGCAGGGCCGCTTTCACGGCGGGCAACACACACCAAAAAGCCGACATTCCCGGGTCGTTCAATTTGTAAACAATATCGGGGATAAACACCGCATAGCCGTTGGAAGTATAAACGCCCGGGTTCCAGCCGGTCCCCGAAAAACCGGGTTGGCTGAAATTGTGCAGGGTCTGCGACAGTTTCTCGTAATAGTAAACGATAGTGGGGTACTTTTTGCCAGCCTCATAGCCGGCGGGCAAAAACAGGGCACCTTGCAAACTGTCACCTTTATCGCTCAAATAGTTGACCAAGCGAGTGCCCGGGCTCCAAGCAAACTTGGCCAGATCGGGCGCATTCTGGGTCACTTGCTTGGCCGTGGCCAAACTGGCGGCATTGGCCACAAAATAATTGGTGGGCGTGGTGAATGTCTCCCGGGTGAACACCAGCGCATCGGCTTTTTTGGCCTTGGCCAAGTTGCTGATGCTGGCATCTTCCCACAGTAATAGGCTCATCTTCTGGCCATTGTCCAACCGGGCGATCCCGCTCTTTTTGGTGCGCTCGCCGTAAATGCGGAAATACTGGGGCAGTTTGAGATCGATCCCCTTTTCGTCGGGGTAGGCCAGCATCCGGCCTTGGATGCGAATTGGGCCGCGCTGGCCGTACTGGCTGAGGTTGACCATTTCCTTGCCATCTACCGATATTTTCCACAAGTTCCACAGGTCACGGAGCAACACATAGCGGCTGTCGCTCGTCCAGCCGATGCGGGGCGTGGTGGGCAGCTTTACATTCGTATCGGTTTCGGTATTGACAAACGAAGTGGGCACTTTTTCGGTCAGGTTTCGGCGGGTTTTGGCCAGCACATCGTACACCCAATAGTGCCCGTCTTGGGCATAGATGAACTTGGTGCCATCGGGCGACGGGTCGGGATTGGCCCAAAACGAAGCTTGGTACATTTTTTCCATTATCTTTTCCCGGTTGCCAGTTTTCAGGTTCACCAAATACACGTCCGCGTAAGTTTGGCCGTCCAAGTTTATGTCCAGCTCATAAGGTTTGGACTCCAGGCCCAGCGCATGTTGGTGCTTGGGCATGGGCTGCAATGTGCGCAAGGTGCTATCGGCCAGTCGGGTGAAGGTCTTACCGGCCACGTCGTACATGGCCAGAAAGCTGAAATTCTTGTCTTGCGTTTCAAGTACTTGCTGGCGGGACTGGAGGCGTGGATCTTGCCAGTGCCAAATGGTCATGTCCGGTTTGTCGGCCTCCTCTTTGGTCGGGGGCATTGCCATGGCTTTTTTGCTGCTGTCCGGCTTGGCCTTGGCCAGTGCTTTGGCCAGATCATCCAGCGTTTTGATACTGGTATCGGCTTTGATCTGGGTTAATCTGTCAATTTCACTGGTCGGTTCGGCTTCTTTTTTGGCTTCAAGCTTGGCAACTGATGCTTTTGGGTCGTCTTTTTTGGCAGGTTCCAGTTTGTGGAGGCCAAACAGGAGGCGGCCCAGATCGTCGGTCCAGAGCGGGGCCCGGTTGGGACTGATCGTCATGCCCTTGGGAAAGCGGGTGCTGTCCAGCTTTGGGTCATAATTGACCAATTCGGGCAGGCCCGCAAAATTGCGCAAACCCAGCACCTGAAAGCGTTCGTTCTTGAATTTTTCGTCTTTGAGCCCTTTGAGCAGGGCCAAGCCATCGCCTTTTTCGGTCCAGTTGAGGGCCCGGTAGCTGGCCTTGTCATTGTCCATGATCAGGAGGGCGCCAGTGGCCATGTTGCGCAGGTGGACTCCGTTGCCAGCCTTTTCATTGGCATCAATGGCAAGGGCCAGCCAGTCCCCCTTTTTGTTAAAGCTCATTTCGGCCACATTGCCCACATTTTGGGATTTGGCCGTTTTGAGTTCATAAAGGAGCAGGTCGGTGCCCTTGGGGCCATCGCTAGGGACCGGGGCCGGGGCACTACCCGCCGGGGCCAGCAGTAACGCCAAGTGCGTGGCGGTTTCACCATTGAAGGCAAAACCCCGCACCCGGTCAAATTCGGTTTTTTTGTTGGTGGCCAGCTCGACCAAAAATACTTTTTCCAGCAGTGGTTTGCCGGGCGTTTTGGCGGCGGCTTTGCGTTCCTTGTCTTTGGGATACACTTTGAACGCGATCCATTTGCCATCTTCCGAAAATCCCAGCTGCGCAAAGCTTGCCGCGCCAATCGGGTAGCGGTACTGGGTTGTGTCGGCAGTTTTGCGGAGGATCAGCTCTGAGTCGCCTTCGTTGGGGCTCAGCACATAGGCTAGCCATTGGCCATCGGGTGAAAGTTGAGTGCCAAAAGAAGAGATCGATTTCCAACTGGCCGCATCTTTCCACGTGACTGGGCGCGGGGCTGGGGACTGGGCCGCCGCCGTCCATGCCCAGCAGCAGCAGCCGATCAGAAATAGTTGCCCTAGATATTGCTTAACATTCATGTTCATAACTGATTTGGTAGGCTGCAATGTAAGTCAAATGTCCAACATTTATTTGCCCAGCGTCAAGTTTTGGGATCGGTCGGTCCTTGCCGGTTGCGCACTTGATCAACCACTCGGCTGGTGCTTTATTTTTGCTCCTGAAAAAGGTAGTGAGAAAATTTGTCATTTTTTTGAAACCTATTCTGAGCGTAAATGGGTATTTTAAGTACTTTTTTAAATCACTCGTCAAGTAGTTTCTTGCTACACCCCAACAGTTGCCGATTCTTCCCGTCCCAAACACCGAATAAGTCAGTAATAAGAAAGAGCAGAAAAATAAATTATATTTAAGTATTTGGTAATCAATTAAATAAGTTGCCAATTCTATTTCAAGTAATACCAGAAATAGTTGCAAAAATAGGACGCAAAGGGTTGTTTGGGAATAAATTTTTTTCAGATCTTTTTGCTGACAATGTCACCGATGAGGGGCAATCAATGCTGGCGATCAATGCGATTAGAAACCGCCAATAGCTCGATGGTGATCAAAATACTCATCACCAGGAGTTCAAGCAAAAAATAAATCAATCCTAAAACAGTCAACTGCTGGTAATAAAGAAACACCAGCCCAACGGTGATACAACAATAGGTCAGATTGGCAATTGCAATGGCTCTTAGGTATTGCCGCCAATTGCCGACCGCAAAAAAATAACAACCAAGTGAGTAAAGCGCGAAAGTAGCCGCCGTAAGCGATAGATAATTGACGACCGTCCGGGGCATCCCAAAGCTGGCTTCAAACCTGGCCAGCACCCCAGCCAGGAAAGCGACGGTGAGACTGGCCCCCAAGCCGTCGGCCAGCAAAAGTGTCTTCGCATCGCGGGGCGACGCATCAAGAATAGCCCGGAAGGTAATTGTCATAGCTGATGGTGATTTTGCATTATTGATTTAATTTGGCGCAGCCTTTTTTAGGGTTTGAAAAACCTATCATTTTGCAAGCTTTGGCTTTTGTAGGGGTCACGTGCGGCTCACCAATGTGTATGATTGATCAAAAACCATTTTATAGTTTAAAAATATTCTGCGCCACCACGCCGTTAAAGCTACTTACTTTGCTTACTTGGTCATGTGGAATGATTACGTACTTCCACTGCTTGCCTTCGTTTTCTTTGATAAACGCATTGGCATACTCGCAATATTTTAATGCTGCTTTGGCTTTTGCCTTTACTTCATCGGTGTTTAGCTCGCTGGCTGCCTTGGTTTCTACCATGTAAATAAATGCCTCGGTTTCAGCAACAAAGTCGGGTTGGTAGGTGCTGCCTTGATTGTTCCAGTAAATACGAAACTGGTGGAACGATGGGCGCATCCATTTCAGTACCTCTCTATCATTTTCCAAAATAAAAGCAAATGTTTGTTCGGTGCGGTTCGCAAATTTATAGTTGCGGTGGCAGGCTTTTTTGAAATCGGTAAAAATGTATTTGGCAACTTCCGAGGGTCTCATCGTTTCATCTCGATAAACCCTATAACCATCGTTTACCAAGCCGGAAAAGTTCCAATCTTCCACTTTACCAAAAGCGGCATAAGTTGGCTTTGCAAAGTCGCCCTGCACTATTTCAAAATGGGCCATCATTTGCTGGTAGATCTTACCGGCAATGGTTTTGCCCCACTGGCTTATGGCTGTTGGCAAAGCATCCTCTTCATCAATGGTATGTCTTATCGCTTCTATTGCCTGATTGCAAAGCTTAGCGTTCAAATCAGCTGTTTCATAGTCAATTTCGGGATAACTGTAAAGTGCCACCAGTAAGACTTCCAAGGCTGGCCGGCGGTTATTGGTTTGCGTTACTTCGATGGTTGCCACTGTCTTGTCGGTTAGGCTGATCACCATTATTTCCTCTTTCAACTTTTGGTAATTGAACCCGGCAGTGTCCAATTCAAAATCATGAAATACAGATTTTGCATTGCCCAATTGTGTCACAATTTTTGGAATGGCAATGCTTTCTAAAGCTACTTCGGTTATAACGGCTTCATAAATGACTGAGGCCTCCTGCAAAATCATTTCGGCAAATACATTGATTTGTCCACTGTATAATTCCCGCTTGATATTTTCAATCACTTTTGCCTTTACGGTTTCGTTTTTGGTATCGTTATAATTCCTTACCAAAGGGTCTTTGGCTACCGTTGGCAGGTAATTAACGATTAGTCGCTTAGCGTCTAACTGATTTAATTTTTGCTGTTTATTTACATCATCGCTTTGCTCAACAATCTTCTTTTCATCCTCAATTTTTTGGGTGATGGATTGAGTGACCGAAACAACTTGTTGCTTTGGCTCGTTGGGATCAATTTCAACAGTGATCAGCTTCAGGTTGTTCAGCATCGATTTTGAATTGTTCGCTTCGGCCAAGATACTGTCAAAATTATCGTGAGCCATGATGGTAAGTTTGTCCAATGCCTCAATCCCGGTGGGTTCTGCATTGAATGGCAACCGCAAACCCCGCCCGATGGTTTGTTCAATCAACACGGCTGAATTGGCGGCATTCAATGGGCAAATGGTGTAAAGGTTGTTTATATCCCAACCTTCTTTGAGCATAAATACGTGAATGACTATTTCAATGGGATTTTCGGCACTTTCCAATGATAAAAACAAAGCATCCACTTCATCATCATTTTTATTGGTGCTGTCGATCCGTAAAACCTTGTCTTTATATTGCCCACCTATAAATTGTGGTGAATTGATATCCTCAAACAATTCCTTGGCGTGGTCGGTGTTCTTGGCCGCAATCAACACCAACGGCTTTACTATTCGCTTATTTTCATTTTTGGAATACTCCAGCAACAACCGCTTGGTATCTTCGTGCACATTGATCGCGTCAATGATTTTTATTTCTTCAATTTCTTTGGGGTCTTTGCCCTTGGCATCAAAATCTTTGCGGGTAGCAATGGCGGGAATTTTTACATATAGCTTTTCCCGCAGTGCCTTTGCCAATGAATATTCGTACACCACATTTTTAAACTTATTGCCTTTTTCATCAATGGGTGTGGCCGTCAACTCTATGCCCAAAGTGGGTCTTAATTCATTGATGGCCTCCTTGCTTTTGTCGGCATGGTAGCGGTGGGCTTCGTCCATCAGGATTACCAAGTCGGTTAAATTGCTGAGGTACGCCCAATAACTCTGGCCCAAATATTCGGATAAGCGCTTCATTCGCGGTGCCAGATTTCTGCCGCCCTCTTTGGTGGGCTTGGTTTCCCGGGCAAATTTTGAAACATTGAAGATATTTATCCGAATTTCTTGCTCACTGTAAAGCACTCCTTGTTGATTGTAATTATCGCCAGTGATGATGACGGGCCGATTGGTTACAAAATCGGCAAGGCCGTTGAACACATATTTGGGGTTGCTGCTGTTGCCAAAATCCTCGATGAGTTTGTTGTAGATGGTGAGGTTGGGGGCCAGCACAAAAAAATTGCGGATGCCTTTTTCCAAATACAAGTAGGCAATGCAAGCGCCCATCAACCTGGTTTTGCCCACGCCCGTGGCAATACTGAAACAGATGGAAGGAAACGCTCTTTCAAAATCGGTGCAGGTGGGAAAAAATGCTTGGACTTTTTCCAGCGCGGCCTTGAGATCGGCTTCTTTGGCCAATTCTAGTTCACCGGCAAGGTGCACCAGAATGTCCAATGCTTCTTGTAGTGGTTTGCGAAGTGATAAACGTTGTTTTATATTTTCTGCTATTGGGTTCATGTTGGTTGCTTGATTGTCTAAACTATGATTTTTGTGATTGAACGATTGCACTAATTAAAATAAACTGGGTTGGTCTCCATCATCCTTTTGTTTCTTACTCTTTCCACCTTTTTTTGACTTCATTTCATCATCGGAATTTAGTTCAAGATCCCCCTCATCCTCTAATCCCGCAAATCCTGATTTAGACAATGGCAAGTTCACAATGTTGAAACTGTAATCATCTTTGCCAAACTCGCACCGGCCCAACAGCATTTGGGGGATTTTTTTGATAGTAATGTTTGTGTGCCCGCCCGCACACCCCTTCGCAAAACTTTTGCAGCAGACCAATAAACTTTCGGTGGGTTGCAATTCTTCGGCCAACCGATCCAATATTTCTACCGTGATAAACTGGGTGGTGGTAAAGATGTAATCTTTTTCACTGCTCATACCCTGCTTCCAATAGCTGCTTTCGTGGGGGGCATAGCGGAACCCTTCCTGCTTGGCCATTGCTGCGGCCAACATGTTGGGGTTGTAGGCAGGGTTGATAATGTCGCTGCCGTATTTGTCCTTTTGAATGAGGGAGGGGGCCAGGTTGTAGAATTTAAAGCCGCCGCCACCGTTCCAATTTACTGCCTCTGATATTCCGCCTTGGTCTTTACCCGTTACCACTTGTTGTAATCTTGGAAGGCAATGTGTCGTAGCATGTTCCCCTAATTCAATACCGATCCACTTGCGTTTCATTTTGTGGGCTACGGCTGCGGTGGTGCCGCTGCCCAAAAAGCTATCTAAAACAAAATCATTTTCTTTAGTTGCTATTTTTAGGATTTTAGCAATTAACCTTTCTGGTTTAGGCGTTTTAAATAATTCAGAAGTTGTAACCTCAGGGAAAATTTTCATCAATTCATATTTAGCTTGTCTGTTGTGTCCAGTATCTTCAATGTCAAACCAAATACTTGAAGGTGCTAATCCCTTTTGATTTTTTAGGTATGTCTTTTTCAAAACTTTGGTGTCACTATTTGTAAATATTACTTCTCCACTTTTAATCATTTCGTCAATAGTTTCTTTCTTCCAACGCCATCCATTTGCTGGTGGTTTTATTGTATTTCCGTTTGGTGCTATTAACTCGTAGCGTAGGTTTGGTCGAGGGTTTGGAGATGATAAATTGCCAGGAAACCAAGGCCCATTCGGGTCATTATCAGGATTTTTATAATGCGCATTTGCATCTTCTGTTCTTTCCAATTGATAAGAAAGCCAATCTGAATTTTTTGAATAGACAAGAATAGTGTTATGGTCAATTGAGATTTTTTTTGAATCATTATTAGACGAATCAGCAGACCTCCAAGCAACGCCAGTAATAAAATTTTGCCTTCCAAAAATTTCATCACAAAGCACTTTTAAATAATGCACTTCATTATCATCAATCGCAATCCAAATTGTCCCATCATTTGACATTAGTTTATGCAGAATTTTTAGTCTTGCTGACATTAATTCAAGCCATAACGAATGTTCAATGCCATCATCATAATGTTCAAAGGCACTGCCTGTATTGTATGGAGGGTCTACGCAAACACATTTTATTTTACCGGTGAATTGCTGTTCCAATGCTTTTAAGGCCAAAAGATTATCCCCATGGATCAGCAT